>CAZEJA010000453.1:0-2464 GCA_964512215.1 uncultured Planctomycetaceae bacterium | reverse complement strand
CAGCGCGCTCGCAAGGTCAGCATCAGCCAGGACGGCGGGATGACGTGGGGCGACCAGGACCGGGACGACTCGGTTGCCGCCATTCACGCCGCGCTCGACGAGGGGATCAACTTCTTCGACACCGCCGAGGGGTACGGCAGCGGCGAGTCGGAGCAACTCCTCGGTCGCGCCCTGGGGGCGAGGCGCAAGGACGTCGTCGTCGCCTCGAAGGTCTCACCCAGTCACCTGGCGCCGGACCAGCTCGTCGTGCACTGCGAGCAGAGCCTCCGCGCCCTCGGCAGCGACTGGATCGACCTGTACCAGATCCACTGGCCGAGCCCGACCGTCCCGATCGCCGAGACGCTGGCGACGATGGAGACGCTCCGGGCCGCCGGGAAGATCCGCTTCGTCGGCGTCTCCAACTTCGGGACGAGCTATATGGAGGAGTTGCTTGCCGCCGGGCGCGTCGAGAGCAATCAACTGTGCTACAGCCTCCTGTGGCGCGGCATCGAGCACGAGATTCAGCCGCTCTGCGAAGCCAATGACATCGGCATCCTCTGCTACAGCCCGATCTGCCAGGGGTTGCTGACGGGCAAGTTCGCGACGGCCGACGACGTCCCCGACGGGCGTGCCCGCAGTCGCCTGTTCTCGAAGGACCGTCCCGAGTCGCGTCACGGCGAGCCCGGCTGCGAGGCCGAAACGTTCGCCGCCATCGACCGCATCCGCGAAATCTGCGCCGCGGCCGGCGTATCCATGACGGAAGCGGCGCTGGCGTGGTTGCTCGCCCGCCCGGCCGTCACATCCGTCATCGCCGGCGGACGCACCGCCGAACAGACCCGCCAGAACGCCCGCGCAGGCGACGTGACACTCCCCGACGAAGTCCTGACCGCCCTGACCGACGCCGGCGAAGCCGTCAAGGCTTGCATCGGGACCAACTGCGACATGTGGCAAGGCGAGTCCCGAATGGAGCGATAGCATGACGAGACCTTCCGACGACCTGATCATCCGCCCCCCCACGGAGGCCGACGCCGACGCCCTGTTCGACCTGGGAGGCAAGGTCTTCTCCGGCGGCGGGTACTTCCGCCAACGGAATAACTGCCGCAACGGGTACATCTGCCACAGCCACTACGACTGGAACGCCTCGCAACTCGCCTTCCTCGACGGGCGGCTGGTGGCGCACTTCGGCGTGTGGCGGTACCGCATGCGGATCGGCGGGGCCCGGGTGCGCACGGGCGGGATCGGACTGGTGATGACGCACGGCGACTACCGCAAGCGGGGGCTGATCGTCCGCACCGTACCCATCGCGATGCAGGCCATGCGCGACGCCGGGTGCGACCTGTCGATTCTGTTCGGCGTGCGGGACTACTACGGCAAGTTCGGCTACGTCCGGGCGTGGAACGAGACGACGTGGACCGTTCCCGTCGCGGACCTGCCGACTGACGCCCCCTCCCTGCCGATCCGGACCTTCTCCCCCAACCGGTGCGCCGACGAGTGGCACGCCCTGTACAACCGCGAGAATGCACGACTGACGGGCACTGCGGTGCGGCCGACGTACCAGCGTCACAACCTTCCGAAGCACAAGTCATACGCCTGGCGCGACGCGAAGGGCAAGCTGGCCGGCTGCGTCATCGTCAAGCCCGGGCACAAGGACATGGAGTGCTTCGAGTTCGCCGGCGACGTCGAGCAGGTGCTGCGCGTGCTGGGCAAGCTCGGGCGGAAGTGGAACTGCAAGGGCGTCCAGTTCGGCACGCTGCACTACGAGCATCCGCTGTGCAAGCGCATCCGCCGGGGCAATTGCGTTCGCCGGGAAGAGTTCGTCCGCTGCGGGCGTGCGATGGTCCGGACGATCAACCTGGAATCAACGCTGACGAAGATGACGGGCGAACTGTCGCGCCGCCTGAAGCGATCGCCGCTCGCGACGTGGCGCGGTGATCTGCGCATCGCCGACGCCCGCGAGTCCGTCACGCTCCGCATCGCCCGCGACGCCGTCACCGTCGCGCCCGCATCCAAGCGCAAGCCCGCCGGCGCCATTCGCGGCGGCGACGAAATCGCACAGTTCCTCATCGGAGCCACGGAACCCGAAGAGACCGTCGAGTCGTACGGCACGCGAGTAACCGGGGATGCGAAGCGTCTCCTCCCCGTCCTCTTCCCCAACCAGCACCCCACCCTCGGCAGCGCGGACGATTTCTAGAAGAAACGGCAGCGACACAGAGGACCAGAGAGACAGAGGGAAGAAGACGGCAAATGTCGAACCTGCCTGCCGGCAGGCAGGTAGCGAATAACGAATATCCAATAGCGAAGTGAAGGGGAACGTCCGCTGGGTGACACCACACCGCACGCCGTTTCTTCTTCAATCCGTGTAATTCGTGGAATTCGTGGACCGTCTTTTCCTACACGCGGAGATCTTCGGGGTCGTAGTGGACGCAGAGGAGGGTCAGGCCGTCGGGGGGCGCGGTGGGGCCGGCGTCGCGGCGGTCGCAAGACG
>CAZEJA010000452.1:0-2485 GCA_964512215.1 uncultured Planctomycetaceae bacterium | reverse complement strand
CCCTCCGCCCGGCGCACGATCATCGCCCGCCCGTACATCCGCGTCTGATCCGCCGGGCAGCCATAGCGCTCGTAGAGCAACTGCACGTCCGGCTGCGTCCTCCGCTCGATCCGGGTTGCGTCGGCGACTTCGCTCATGTCCGATCCGCCTCGATCACGAAGTACTCGTACGTCACGGGCAGCCCGTCGGGCGTGAGGTACTTCGCCTCCATCCGCTCGGCGAACTCGTCCATGAGCTTGTCGAAGTGCTGCGGGTCGATCGCCTGGCGGTAGACCTCCGCCTCGCCCGACCGCTCGAACTGCTCCAGGATGTGCCTGCCCGACTCGTATTGCATGGTGAAGGTGCCCGTCTCGACGACGGGGTCGGCAAAGCCCGCCTTCCGCAGCGCCTTGCGAATGCCGCGCCGCGTCGAGGGGAACGGGAAGTTCACCGTCCGGCGCATGATCCACGGATGACGCGCGAGCATCCGCATGACCACCGAGAGAATCTCCTTCGGCGACCAGGCCGCGTTGCAGCACACGCCCAACCGCCCGCCCGGACGCAGCACGTGCGCCGCGGCGCCGGCGAGGTCCTTGATGCTCACGTAGCCGATCACCCACGTGCAGGTGCACACGTCGAACGACCCCGCCCGCTCGGCCGCCATCGTCTTCAGCAGTTCGCCGCGAATGAACTCGCAGGTGCCCAGGCCTTCCTCGGCGCAGCGGCGTTGTGCGACGTCCAGCATCCCCTCCGAGATGTCCACGCCCTTGACGAGCCCGTCCGGACCGGTCGCCCGCGCCGCCAGTCGCGTCGTGAACCCCGTGCCGCACCCCGCATCCAGCACGCGCTCGGACGGCTGGATGTCCACCAGCTCCGCCAGCCGCTCGACGGCGACCTTGGCCGAGGACAGCCAATCCTGCTCGTAGCACTCCGCCCCGGCGTTGTAGCCGACCTCGAGTTCCTCTACGCCAATGCTCCGCCGCTCCATCGTCGAGAGGATCCGGTGCAGGCGCGACACCCCGCCGGGCGCGCAGTCGGGCCCGAGGTGCTCGCGGCACATCGCGCAGGAGCGTTCCGGCGCGATCGGCAGGCTGCTGCCTTCTTCCACGGCCGCGACGATGTCCTCCTGCAACACGTGCGACAGGCAGCGCGAGCGTGGGTGCCCCACGTGGTTCTGCACGCGCCGGACAATGTCCGCGAGCGGTTCGGTGACCGCGTTGCCGAACGAGATCGGGGCGACGTAGCACGGGCAGACGTTGCCCGCGCCGTCGACGTAGAGCATCGCCCGCCCGGCGGCGCAGCCGAACCAGTCGGCCGACTCGAAGAGCGACGCGAACGACAGGATCGGCCAGTCGTCGCGCTCGGCGACGAGGCGCTGGTAGTCGATCATCTGTGCCCGCTGCTCCGGCGTGGATTCCGGGATCGGCTCGCCCACCAGGCGCCCGCTGGGGGCGGGGTCCAGCAGGTGGGCTTCCATCGCCCCAAACTCCTGCGCCTTCAGGAGATACGGAATGAACACGTCCTCGTCCAGAAAGCCCTCCCGCATCACGCCGATGACGTAGGGATACATGCCCGCGTCCCGCACGTGCCCGATCGCCGCGACGGCGGCGTCGAAAGCGCCGTCCGAGCCTCGCAGGCGGTTGTGCTCGGCCGGGTCGATCGAGTCCAGGCTGATCCCCACCGACCAGACGCCCGCGTCGGCGAGGCTTCGCGCCCGGGCGGCGTCCAGCCCCTGCCCCGACGAGTTGATCAGGATCACCGAGTCGCTGTCGATGGCTGCACAGACGTCCTCGAGGTCGCGCCGCAGCATCGGTTCGCCGCCGGTCAGAATGATCGACGCCGCCCCGAGGTCCTGGAGCTGCCCGACGATCCGCTTGAGATCCGCCAGCGGCAGGTCCTCCTGGTCTCGTCCCGCGTTGTAGCAATGCCAGCAGCCCAGCGGGCAGCGGTTCGTAATCGCCAGCGCCGCCATCGTCAGCAGCGGCTCGTCCTCGTCGCCCGTCGGGATCAGCCCCTGGAAGAAGCGGTCGAAGGCCGGGCCAGGAAACGGCGGGGCGTGCGTGCCCATCACGAGCTGGTCGCCCCAGGGCACGATCTTCTGCAGCGACAGGTAGTCCTTCAGCAGCGCGACCAGCTCCGGGTCCAGCACGCCCAGGACCGTCCGGTCGATCAGGCTCGGCAGCATCTCCACCGCTTTCATGCGTCGGGCCCTCCCCGGGCGTCGCCGTTGCCGCCGGGCGTCTCCCGCCACGGCTCATACGACGCGATGCCCCCGGGGTTCTCCATCTCGTCGACGATCTCCGCGTCGGGCACCTGCTCGCGCACGACGGCGGCGATTCGCTCGAACGTTTCGGCCGCCCGGCGCTCGTTGAACGCGCCGAAGTACAGGCGGACCAGGTGATCGCACCAGTAGGGCGCCTCCAGGCGCACGCCGCAGCGGGCGAGGTACACCAGGTGCACGGTGTAGGCCTCCTCCTCGATCCGCCGGCGGAAGCGTTTGCTGAGC
>CAZEJA010000451.1:0-2488 GCA_964512215.1 uncultured Planctomycetaceae bacterium | reverse complement strand
CCCGCCGGAGGGCTTCCTCGCGGGCCTGCGCAAGCTCTGCCGCGAACGGGACTTGGTGTTCATCGCGGACGAAATACAGGTCGGTCTCGGGCGGACCGGACGCCTGCTCGCGCTGGACCACTCGGGCGTGACCGATCCGGACATCGTCCTGCTGAGCAAGTCGCTGGCTGGCGGGTACTATCCCCTCAGCGCGGTCGTCGCGCGGCGGGAGATCTTCGAGAGCGCCCCCGCCGCGGGCCCCGGTCTGGGCGACACGTTCAGCCACAGCCCCGTCGGGTGCGGGTTGGCGCTGGAAGTGATGGACATCCTCGAGACCACCGACGTGATCGCCGACGGCTGCGCTCGCGGCGCGGAGATGCTGAGTTTCCTCCACGAACTGGCCGCGGCGCATCCGCGGATCGCACGGGTCTGGGGCGTCGGGGCGGCGCTGGGTCTGGAGATCGCCGGCAACGACCCCCGTGCCCTCGCCGAACGGATCGTCCGCGCGGGCCTCGACGAGCACGTCCTGCTCTACGCCACCGGCCCGGCCGGCAATCGCCTCAAGTTCGCCCCCCCGCTGACCCTCACCCCCGAAGAAACCGCCGACGCCTGCGACCGCATCGCCCGCGCCGTCCAGACGGCGCTGGGCTAGTTCGGACGGGGACAGTGGGGCGGCCGTATAATAGGTGTGGGCGCTGCCGGTTCGGCGCGGGAAGGAGGCGGGATGATGGCGCATACGATTCTCTTAACCGACGAGGAGTTGACGGAACTCGACGAGCTGCTGCGTAGCGAGATCACGCGCGGGCACCAGGAACTGCGGCGGACGCGGAACCCGCGCTTTCGCGACGGGGTCCGCCATCACATCGAGCTGATGGAGCACATCCACGAGATGGCGGTGTCCGCGGGGGCGGGGCGGTCGACACCGTAACAGCCGTGCGGCCTGGCTTTCCCGGCGGCATTAGGCTTGCCAAGACGGGGCGGGTGTCGGGTACAATACGCCTGTATCGTCGGGTGGCATCCCGATGCACATCGGGAGCCGTCCAGCCGTACCTGACAACACTACCTGGAGCGAGCACCCCCCATGAGAAATGCTATGCGGTTGGCGCTGGTTGCAAGTCTGCTGGTCTGTGGTATCGCCTTCGGCAAGCCGAAGCCGAAGGTCGTCAAGGTCAAGATCACCGCGGACAGCGAAGTGAGAGGCTTCGACGCCTACCGGGCGATGGACGGCGATCCGAAGACGATGTGGCACACGCAGTGGAAGCCCACCGAGCCCAAGCACCCGCACGAGATTACGGTCGATCTCGGCAAGAGCTACGAAGTCAAGGGCCTCGCGTACCTGCCGCGCGAGGGCGGGGCGCACGGAACGATCAAGAAGTACGCCATTCATGTGGGGGACGTACTGAGCGATCTCGGGAGGGCGATTGTGGCGGGTACGTTCGCCAAGCGGGCGGAAGAGAACGTCATCACGTTCCCGAAGCCCGTGACGGGGCGGTACGTCCGCCTGCGGGCCTTTTCGGAATGGGCCGGCCGGAAGACGACATCCGCTGCGGAGCTGCGCATCCTGGTCGACGGCGTGCAGTTCGTCGCGGCCAAGCGCCCGGCCCCGGCGCCGAAGAAGGCCCCGAAGGCGCCGAAAGTTCCGCTCCCGAAGACGCCGGCGACGGAACTGGGCAGGCAGTACCAGACGCTCCACCGCGATCTGCAGAACCGCGCCCACTTCACGAAGGTCGCGCCGCAGACGTTCCGGCGCGATGCGCTGATCCTTGATGCGGACCGTGACCCGGCCGACGTGGTGCTGCGCCGCACGGCGGCGCTGCTGGCCGATCTGCAGGACATGTCGAACCCGCCGGACCTGAAAAGTATGCCGAGGGAACTGGCGGGCCTCCAGGCGGATGCGAAGAAGATCGACGTGAAGGACTTTGATGCCCGCTATGCGCTGTACGAGAAGGCGTGCGGCCTGCGCCGTCGCGTTGCGTTCGCCAACCCGCTGTTGAACTTCGACCAGATTCTGTTCATCAAGCGTCACCGGTCGAACTTCAATCACATGTGCGACCAGTTCTACGCGGTCAACATGAGCCCCGGCGGAGGCTTGTACGTGCTGAGCGACCCGTTCGGCGAGTCGCCGAAGGTCCGCGACGTGCTGGCGGACTCCGTGGTCCAGCGCGGGCGCCTCAAGGGAACGAAGCTCGAGGGCGGCTCGTTCGTCTCGCCCGACCTGTCGTACGACGGCAAGACGATCCTGTTCGCCTACGTCGAGTGCAAGGGCGACACGAAGCACCGCCACCACACCGACCCGAGCAAGGGGCACTGGCACGAGCAGCGGTGCTACCACATCTTCAAGGTCAACGTCGACGGCAGCGGCCTGGAGCAGCTCACGGACGGGACGTGGAACGACTTCGACCCGTGCTGGCTGCCCAACGGGCGGGTCATGTTCATCTCCGAGCGTCGCGGCGGGTACCTCCGCTGCGGGCGAACCTGCCCGACCTACACGCTGTACGACATGAAGCCC
>CAZEJA010000450.1:0-2489 GCA_964512215.1 uncultured Planctomycetaceae bacterium | reverse complement strand
ACGCACGCGCAGTATCCGATCTTCGACGAGGCGGTGAAGTTCATCGAGGCCAGCAAAGACCGCCCGTTCTTCTGCTACTGCCCGTGGACGCCGCCGCACGGACTGTGGGGCATCCCGAAGGACGAGCCGTCCTGGCTGAAGTACAAAGACAAGCCCTGGACGGCCGGGCAGCGGACGCCCAATGACGCGAAGGTCTACGCGGCCATGGTGAACCTGATCGACCGCCAGATCGGCGAGATCCTCGCGACGCTCCAGAAGCATCAGCTCGACGAGAACACGATCGTGTTCGTCTGCGGCGACAACGGCGGGCAGGATTACTTCCGCACGAAGGGGCGCCCGCGGGGGTTTTTCGCCCCGAACGTCGACCCGCGCAGCGGCGTGCAGTTCCGCGGGCAGAAAGGTGACCTGTACGAGGGCGGCCTGCGTGTGCCGATGATCGTCCGCTGGCCGGGCAAGGTGAAGGCCGGCGCCGTCAGCGACCACGTGTGGTATTTCCCGGACGTGATGCCCACGCTGGCGGAACTCGCGAGTCTCCCGAAGCCGAAAGACACGGACGGGCTCTCCATCGTGCCCACGCTGCTGGGCGGCGCCCGCAAGCAGGAGCGGCACGAGTACCTCTACTGGGAGTACGCCGGGCAGACGGCCGTGCGGATGGGCAACTGGAAGGCCGTCAAGCCGAAGAGGAAGAAGACGTTCGAACTGTACGATCTGAGCGAGGATGTCAGCGAGAAACACAACGTCGCAGGCAAGCATCCGGACATCCTCGCAAAGATGGAGGAGTACGCCCGCCAGGCCCACACGCCCCCGCGGATGGGCACCGTGACGAACAAGGCGCTGGCGGAGAAAGATCACGGAGCGGGGCACAAGAGGGATACGAAGAAGGGAAAGGGACCGAGGGGTTAAGGGACCGAGGGACCGAGGGAACGGCGGGCAACCGGTGACGGGCAACGGAAGGACCACGCTTGCGGACTACGTCCGTGGGTGAGGATATCGAGGATCGAGGATTGCGGATCGAGGATCAGTGGTCCCGCACTGCTTCCAGTCCGCAGAGCAGCGTTCGTCCCTTCTTTGGCGTCAGCGTGACGGTCAGTGTTCCGTTGACTGCGATGCCGGTGAACTCCTTGACGACCGGTCGCATGGCGCCGCCGGCGGCGCGGACGATGTCGAAGCTGGTCAGGACCTTCCGCCCTCCGATGGCGACGTCGAAGAGGCGCTCACCGGGGGCGAGGCCTTCGATCTCCGCGAAGTGGAGGCGAACGGTGTATTTGCCGTTCCCGCCAAGGGACACGGAGACGGTTCGAGCGCCGACGGCGCCGGAGGCGGCGACCCACGCGGGACCGCCGTCGCCCTTCATCAGCGACGCGTGATGTCGAAGGTACGTGGGCTCACCCGCGATGGTGACATTCGGGTCGGGCGAGGGCCCGCCCGTGGTCGGCGTGTCCAGCCAGAGCGTGCCGGCCTCGTCGGTACGGTCGCCGGGGGCGCCGAAGTTCAGGCCGACCCGCACGATGCGCCCCGCGGGCGCGGGCAGGGCGTCGAACGTCCACGTCTCGGCGCCGGGCATGTGCAGCATCGCGAGCGACGTCTGGTTCTGATAGCTGCACTGGCAGGTACGGGTGTAGTCGGGCGCGTTGAGCAGCCCGTCGGCGGGGATCAGGTTCGACGTGCAGCTCGACTTGAAGCCGCCCAGGTTCCCCGTTCCGCCCCCGATCAGGTCGAAGTAGCCCGCCGCTCCGCTGCGGAACGTCAGCAGGTGCTCGCTCCCCACGGCCGTGTTGCAGCCGTAGTTGCGGCGCCACTGCCAGGGCACCTTCGCCCCCGTCAGCGGATGCGTCCGCAGCGCCGGCTTGCCGCTCAGCAGTTCGTACGCCTGTCCGCCTCCGCCGCCGTTGGTGATCAGCAGGTCGCCCCACAGCACGAGCGGGCCGTTGTGCGATCGCTTCCGATCCGCCCAGACGACCGCGCCGGTGTCGGCGCGATAGACGACGATGCCCGTGCCGACTTCATCCTTCGCCCGGTCACGGCTGGCGCTGCCGGCCTGGACGAGAACGTTGTGGGTCGGCGAGTACCCCAGCCACGTGCCGAACACGTCCCGGTCCGTCTGCCAGACGACGCGCCCGGTGCGTGCGTCAAGTGCCAGCAGCGCGGGCTGCTGCGTGGGCGCGTACCCGCGGCGGCGCAGGTGAGCGAGCTTTGCGTCCGTCATGCGGTCGATGCAGAAGATCTTCCCCGCCGCGGCTGCAACCGCGTTGTGGCGGAAGGCGTAGCGAGCGTCGCGCGTCCACAGCGCTCTGCCTGTGTGACGATCCATGACGACGAGCGTCCGACTGGCAGAGGAATAGGGGGTGTCGAGCGTCACGCCGGGAACCTTGCCAATCGCAGGTACTTCGGAAGAGGGAGTGGGCTTGGGGGCGGCGGGCGGCGGAATAACCCCCCCCCCCCAACCCCCCCCCCCCGCCCACGGGGAAAAACAACACCCCCCCCACACC
>CAZEJA010000449.1:0-2495 GCA_964512215.1 uncultured Planctomycetaceae bacterium | reverse complement strand
GGAATGGACGCAGACTACCGAGGCGGATTTTGCCGCCGGGAAGGTCGACGGCGTCGTTGTCTCCTCCCGCGGCGAGGTCGCCCTGGCCCGAGAGACCGAGATTCTCCTGGCGGCCGACAAGGCCCCCGCGGTGGTCTCTGCGACGGCGACGATCGGCAAGACGATCTACGCCGCCAGCGGCGTCGACGGGAAGATCGTCAAGGTCGGCTCGCCCGACAAACCCCTCGCGACCGTTCCCGGGTCCATGGTCTGCTGCCTGGTCGCGTCGGGCAAGGACTTGCTGGCCGGCACGGGCGGGGAGAATGCCGGGCTCTTCCGCGTCAGCGCGGCGGGAAAGGTCCAGAAGGTCTGGAGCGATGCGAAGGTCAAGTACGTCTGGGCGATCGTGCCCGGTCCGAAGGGCGTCCTGTACGTCGCGACCGGGCCGGAGGGCAAGGTCTACGCGATCCGACGCGGCAAGGGCACGGTGATCTACGAAGCCGGCAAGCTCGCGAAGAACATCCTCTGTCTGGCCGCCGGCAAGGGCGGGACGCTCTATGCGGGCACCGATGAGAACGGGCTCGTCGTCGAGATCGACACGGCAAAGAAGACCAGCCGTGTCCTGCTCGATTCGGCGGAGAAGGAAATCTCCTCGCTCCTGCCGGACGGTGCGGGCGGGCTGTACGCGGCCAGCAGCGACGTCTCCCGCGCCAGCGCGGACGGCAAGACCCCGCCGAACGGGAAGAAGACGGGCAAGTCGGTTCCCCCCACGACGAAGCCCGCGGACAAGACGACCCCGCCGTCCGGCGGGAAGCAGCCGACCCAGACGCCCCCCGCCCGGGCGCCGAAAACGAAGCCCGAGTCCGGAAAGCCTGCTCCGCCGACGCCTCCCGCGGAGACAAAGTCCGTTTCGGTCGGGCGCAGCACCGTGGACGCGACGACGCGTCCGAAGATGACGCCCGAACAGGTCACGGCGATGAAAGCGGCGGTCGAGAAGGCCAAAGCCCAGGCCTCCAAGGGCGGCGCCAAGCCCGCGGCCCCGGTAATGGTCATCCGGCGCCCGCCGTCCAAGCCCGGCAGTTCCAAGCCCGCCGCGCCGGCCATGCCGTCCGGCGGCAAGGGCAACGCGGTCTACCACATTGCCCCCGACGGGCTCGTGCGGGCGATCTTCCGCCGCCCCGTGACGATCCTCGACCTGAAGCGGTCGGGCGGGAAGCTGATTCTCGCGACGGGCAACGGCGGGAGCATCTACTCCGTGACCCCCGACGGCGACGAGGTCGTCCTGATGCTCAAGACCGACGCCAAGCAGGTGACCGACCTGACGCTGACCGCCGACGGGCGCCTGATCTTCGCGACGGCCAACAAAGGCTCCGTCGGCGTGATCGAGAAGGGCCTGGCGAAGGAAGGCACGTTCACGTCGACGGCGCTGGACGCCAAGCAGATCGCCCGGTGGGGTTCGCTGCAGGTGCGCCGGGCGGCGGGGGGCGGTAAGGTCACCATCGCGACGCGGAGCGGCAACGTCGCCGAGCCGGATGACAAGACGTGGAGCGACTGGTCGAAGGAACAGACCGTCGACGGCGAATTCGGCCGCATCGACAGCCCGGCCGGGCGGTTCCTGCAGTACCGCCTGACGCTCGCCTCCGGGCGCGGCGGCGCCCCGAGCGTGCGGCAGGTCCGGGCCGTCTACCAGGTCGACAATCTCCGCCCGGTCGTCGCGGGCATTCAGGTGAAGGCCAACTCCGCCGGCGCCAGCGGCGAGCCCAAGACCGGCCCGAAGACGTATCGTCACATCGCCATCCAGGCCGCCGACCCGAACGGGGACAAGCTGCGGCTGAAGCTCGAATTCCGTTCGACCGGCTCGGCCAACTGGATCACCATCGCCAAGAAGCTCGACAAGCCCATGTACATCTGGGACACGCAGACGGTGGGCGACGGCACGTACGAGCTTCGCGTCACAGCCAGCGACGCGCCCGCCAACCCCGCGGGGTCCGCCCGCGAGGCGGCCCGCATCTCCGAGCCGATCGTCGTCGACAACACGCCCCCGCAGGTCGAGAAGCTCGCCGCCAAGGCGGACGAGGGGACGGCGTCGGTGACGGGTTCCGCCGTCGACGCGGGCAGCCGGATCGTGTCGCTGCAATACTCCGTCGACAGCGCCGCCGAATGGGTCGCGGTCCTGCCGACCGATGGCATCGCCGACTCCGGGCGCGAGGCCTTCACCTTCACCGCCAAGGACCTCGACGCCGGCACGCACCGCATCGCCGTCCGCGCCGTTGACCTGCTCGGCAATGTGGGGTACGGTGTGGTGAACGTGACGGTTCCCAAGTAACCGGAAAGGGCCGACCATGAACGGGGGCGAGCGATTCGCGCTGGCGAGGATGTCGCGCGGGTGGGCGGCGGCGACGTACGCCTGCTTCGCCGTCGGCATCGCGTCCGCGGTGTTCCTGTGGGCGACGAGCCCGGCGGAGATGGCGTGGTTCCCGCCGTCGCTGACGGCCTTCATCGTCGCGGTCTTCCTG
>CAZEJA010000448.1:1081-2523 GCA_964512215.1 uncultured Planctomycetaceae bacterium | reverse complement strand
ATGTGTAATGAGGGCTGGTCATTTGTTAGGATGAAGGGGTCAGTGACTGCAATTGGCGATAATTTTCACAACATTAGGCGTGAAACCCCTAGGTTTTCTTTTGAATATCCGTAAACAACGTTTTTAGCAAAGCAGGGAATGTCACTCCCCACAATTTTTTAAGGGGGAAGGGGGGAAAGAAAATAAATAAAATAAATAGCACGGCAATTAAAGCATTTGTGCAGATTAAAAGAATCTCAATTGTAATCACTATCGCTGTGCCTGTGATCCTGTTGGTGGCCTGTGCAAGGACACCAACGCCACAAACTCAGGAAAAAAGCTCTGGATGCGAAGTTATCACCTTGGATGAGAAGCTCTTGAAGGTAGCCGAGAACGTGCCGGGTTTTGGCGGAATGTTCTTTGATAACAACGGTGATCTCAATGTTTATTTGGTGTCAGCTGACCGATTACTGAATGCTCAGGACTCAAAAGCACGAGAAGCTCTGATCGAAGCGGCTATCACCGCTATTTTTGGTGAGGATGTCCTAGACCAAGGAAGAGACCACCACCCTGAGGTGCAAGAAAGGTACGTGCCTATACAAGCCCCCAGGATAAAGATCGTTAAGGGTGATTACGAAATTTTACAACTCGTGAAGTGGCGAACAGGTATTGACCGGGGACTTGAAGTGCCTGGCGTAGTACTTACCGACTTAGATGAGCAGCAAAACCGCTTGAAGGTTGGGATTGAGCCGTCAGCTTCGTACGAGCGAGTCGAAGCAGCCTTGAAAAAGCTAGGAGTACCACTTGAAGCGGTGATCATTGAGGAGACCAAGCCGGTTGAGTTTTACACCACGACTAGAAGTAAGTGTCGGCCAGTGGATGGGGGGTTCCAGATCGAAGCCGATACGGGTATTTTTTCCTATGGTATATGTACAATGGGTTTCAATGCGATCCGTTCGGATGTATGGGGTTTTGTGACCAACTCCCACTGTACAAAAAATCAGGGTGGTAGCGAGGGCACTGACTTCCACCAGCCGAACGACCCCTTGTTGACAGAGAGCAACAAAATTGGTGACGAGATTGCCGACCCACAGTTTTTTACCGGAGGAGCCTGTCCAAGTAGCAGGAAGTGCCGTTATAGCGACAGTGCCTTTGTAGATTATATAGGGATGAGGCGAGGAAGAGAGGGTATTGCCAGAACAAGATCCCGGGCTGGATCAATAACAATTGACAGCCCAAAGTCCAGATTCTGGATTACTAGTGAGACGGCAACACCGATCCAGGGGACTATTCTTAATAAGGTGGGCAGGACCACTGGGTGGACCTATGGTAAAGTGATCATGACCTGTATGAATATCAACATTGCTAGTACAAACATAACTCTGCTCTGTCAAAACGCTGTAGCCAGAACTTCTGGTAGCAACAAGCTTGCAGACACAGGGGACAGTGGGTCCCCTGTGTTC
>CAZEJA010000448.1:0-1071 GCA_964512215.1 uncultured Planctomycetaceae bacterium | reverse complement strand
CCCCCCCCCCCCCCCCCCCCCCCCCCCCCCCCCCCCCCCCCCCCCCCCCCACCTGATGATGGAAGCTCGTTTAACTTTAGTTCGATGCAATACATCGAACGGGATCTCGGGCAACTTATGACCTTTGACTTTCCGTCTCCTCCTCCGGGACCGGGACCGACTTGTATTCCGACGGCAAAGCAAAAGTGCTGTGGGTTTCTTGACTCAGATAAAAAATGCCATGGTCAGTGCTGGCCAGAGAGTCAACCATGTCCATAATGGTTATTTTCGCCCACCGCCCTGAAAAGGTCAAGTACGTATGTGAGAAAAGATGGAACGATCTGAAGACGCCGAATGTCGCAAAAGACTATTTTTAATAGGGGTTTCAGGAGCATGAAGTTTCTTAGCGTAACATTTTTCTAATTTTCTCCTGAAACCCCATGTTGCTTGACGAAGCCTCTAAGAGGTGGTTGTATAATTTCGTAGAATGGCCAAAAAGCGAAATTTTTGATACTTTGAACCCCTTTTTTCAGGGATATAGAATACTATGGAATACTCAAAATCACCACTTATGCGTGCTCCATCCCAAAAAACGAAATTCGATCACGGCCTGAAACCCGTCAACAAATGGCCCTAGACCGTAGTTACACTATTCTTAAGCCAAAAAGGTTTCTCTATCATTTGAGGTTGCCTGACCCACGAGTTCTTCGACCATATCAGCGACATTGCCAATCGTGAATGGACGTCGGAGTACTGCTGCCCATTCAAATTGTTTAACCCATTCTTCATTCAATTCCACTGCCCCGCCAAGGGCGATAATTGGAATGCCGACATGGGCTAAGGCGTCCAATTCGTTGGGGCTGGAGGACAATTCTCGAAGTTCCAACACAATGAGGTGAGGCTTTGCATAAAAGGGATGATGGAGCGCTACCAGTGCATGCGCGAGTTCTATGAAGCCAACGGCCTCGAACTCCGTTCTATCAACTCGGCCCGCAAGTAGGCACGTGGCCACTGTTGGTTATCGATGATCCAGATGATGGGTTTCATGAGATGGGTACAAAAAACAACTCACCTGATGCCCTGGATTCACCT
>CAZEJA010000447.1:0-2529 GCA_964512215.1 uncultured Planctomycetaceae bacterium | reverse complement strand
CCGCCCGGCCGCCCTGTGCGTCGACCGCCGGCGCGGCGTGCTCTACGTGGCGGATGCTTGCAATCACCGCATCGCGCGGTACAACTTCCAAGGGAAGCTGCTGGGCTACATCGGTTCCACGGGAGGCCGATTGGGGCAGTTGAGGTATCCCTACGATCTGGCGCTGGCGGCCGACGGCACGCTGGTTGTGTGCGAGTTCGACAACAACCGCCTGCAGTGGTGCACCGCCGCGGGCGAGCCCGTCGCGACCGCGGGCGGGCCGGGCAGGGAGCTGGGCAAGCTCGCCTACCCGTGGGGCGTGGCGCTGGACGACGCGGGGCGGGCCTACGTCGTCGACGCCGGAAACAATCGGGTGCAGGTATGGCGGCCGTGATCGCGACATACGGGTTCTACTTCGCACAGCCCTGGTGGCTGGCCGCGAGCCTGCTGTCTGTCCCGGCCGTCTGGCTGGCGTGGAAAAGCCTCGCGCCGCTCGGGCGGACGCGCCAGATCCTGGCCTCCACGCTCCGCGTCATCGTGATTTGCCTGCTGGCCGTCCTGCTGGCGCGTCCCAGCCTGGAGCGGAAGCACGATCATCTCACCCTCATCGCCGTCGTCGACCGCAGCCAGTCCGTCCCCGAGAGCCTGCAAAAGCGGGCGCTGGGGTTCCTGGGCGAGGCGCTGGCCGACAAGCGCCCGACCGACCAGGTGGCCGTCGTGGACGTGGGCGAGGCGCCGTGGATCGCTCGCCTGCCGAGCAAGTCGCCCGAGGTCCCCGAGCGCAACACGGCCCTGCTGGGCCTGGAGAGCGACCTGGGCGGCGGCGTGCAGATGGCGATGGCGATCGCCCCGCCGACCACCGCGACGCGGATTCTGCTGGTCACCGACGGCAACGAGACCACGGGCGACCTGCGGGAGGCCGTCCGCATCGCCTCGGCCAACGGCATCCCCGTCGACGTGTTGCCCCTGCGCTACAACTACAAGCAGGAAGTCGTCTTCCGCCGCCTGGCCGTGCCGCCCCGCGCCCGCAGCGGGCAGACGGTCGACCTGCGGTTTGTGCTGGACAGCACGACGCCCGCGAGCGGACGGCTGGAGTTGAGTGTCAACGGTCGGCAGCAAGACCTGGACCCCGAGACGATCGGCGTGGGGGCGCCCGTCACGCTCAAACCCGGCACGAACGTCAAGACCGTCTCGCTGCCGGTGGGCGTGCGCGGCGTGCATGAGTTCGAGGCCGCCTTCGTCCCGGACGACCCCCGCATGGACCGCCTGACGCACAACAACCGCGCCGGCGGGGTGACGTTCGTGGCCGGTCCCGGGCGGGTGCTGGTGATCGACGGCGACGGCGTCAGCGCCGCGCCGCTGGTCGAGGCCCTCGGCGCCGCGCGGATCGACGTCCAGCATGTGCTCGCCCCCGACTTCCCTCAAACGCTGACCAGTTTGCTGGACGTCGACGCCATCGTGCTCGTCAACACGGGCATCACGTTCGGCGAGGACAGCGGTTTCACCTACCGACAGCAGGAGATGATCTGCCGCTATGTCGAGGAACTCGGCGGCGGGTTGGTGATGGTGGGCGGGCCCGAGTCGTTCGGCGCCGGTGGGTGGATCGGCTCGCCCGTTGCCCGGATTCTCCCCGTCGACCTCGATCCGCCGCAGAAGAAGCAGATGCCCAAGGGGGCCCTGGTGCTGATCATGCACGCCTGCGAGATGCCGCAGGGCAACCACTGGGGCAAGACGGTCGCCATTGCGGCCGTCAAGGCGCTCAGCCGCCTCGATCTCGTGGGCGTGGTGGACTTCGCCTGGGGCGGCGGGGACAGTCACTGGGTCTATCCTCTGAGTCCGGCGGGAGACAAGAAGGCGGTCATCGCTGCCGTCAAGCGGATGGAGATGGGCGACATGCCGGACTTCGGCCCGTCCATGCAGGTGGCGCTGACGAGTCTCAAGGCTGCCGAGGCGGGGCAGAAGCACGTGATCATCATCAGCGACGGCGACCCGCGCATGCCGCCGGCCTTGCTGCTGAAGCAGTACAAGGAGGCGGGCGTGACGTGCTCGGGCGTGGCGGTCTTCCCGCACGATGCCTCGGACGTCGCCAGCCTCAGCCGGATCGCGACCGTCACGGGCGGGCGGTTCTACAACGTCAAGAACCCCAACAAGCTGCCGCAGATCTTCATCAAGGAAGCCCAGGTCGTCCGCCGGGCGCTGATCATCGAAGAGCCCTTCACCCCGCGGATCGTCTCCAGCCTGGGCGAGATCGTCCGGGGGATCGGTTCAGCCCTGCCGAAGCTGGACGGGCTCGTGCTGACCGGGCCCAAAGGCGGGGCGAACCAGTTGCTGCTGACCGACGAGGAGGGCAGCCCTGTGCTGGCGACGGGGCAGGCGGGCATGGGACGGACGGTGGCCTTCACCAGCACCGCCGACAGCCGATGGGCGGGGCAGTGGCTGGCGTGGGGGGGGTACCGTCGATTCTGGGAGCAGACCGTCCGCTGGGCGGCCCGACCGGGACAGAGCCCCGACTGCGAACTGTTCGCCGACGTGCGCGGGCGGTCCGTCACG
>CAZEJA010000446.1:0-2535 GCA_964512215.1 uncultured Planctomycetaceae bacterium | reverse complement strand
CATTCTTCGTTAGACGTAGAGTCTTGAAATTGTTCTTAGATGCAGAGAACGCACTGAAGAACTGCTCCTTCTTCTCAGTAGGATAATTAGGGTCTTCTAACTTATCCACTATAAGCTGTAATGAAGGTCTAGCTATAGTCAGGTTTTTCATCTCTGCTATCATAGTATCCCATGCAGATACGAATGTTCCTCTAGTAGCATCGAATGTACTAACAGAGTTTGCTAGTGATTCCTGAACAATAGCCCAGATGTCATTAACAGATTCCATTTCAGGAAGTCCTGTATCGAAGTTCATAGACGCTCCGTACTGATCCATCTTAGGAAGAGTAGACATTAGAAGCTTCACATTGCCAGAAGCATTGTCTTTTCTAGAAAACTCGAATGCCGGCTTGAATTGCAATGGATTATCTCCAGTCTCAGTAAGATTGGAAGATACAGTTTCATTTAGTTTAGTCTTCTCTAAACCTAGCATTCCGAATCTATCTATCACCTTATCTCTAAGCAATTCAATGTTAGCATTAGCAGAGTCATATAAGTTACGGAATCTAGTAAGCTCTTCCTCAGTAAGCATCTCTTCATAGTTACCAAGGTTAGCATCCCAAGCATTGACAATTCCTCTAAGGAATTCAGGAGTCAAGTGTTGGTTAGTGATACTCTCAATGTCTTCAGTCTCAAGTAGCTTAACGTGATCTACGATACCGAACATTAAACTGTCTACGATATCTCTAGTCTGTTTACCTGTCCATCCATCAACAATTCTGTATCTAGTTGAGTCAGACATATTTGCTACTCTAGTAGTTGTCTTAGGAGCGTAGTTGTAGTATCCTTTAGAAGCATTGTCAAACACTTCATTGACAGTAGTTCTGCTGGTGAAGATTCCTACGATCATGTCCCAAAGTTTTTCAAAGAACGATCTCTCTTGAGGCTTAAGAAATCCTTTCTGACCTCCACTCATTACGAAGATCTGGAATCTATCTGCAAGCATCTCTTCTAAGTATTCAGCTTTAGATGACACCTTACGATCAGCCATCTGCTTCTTGGTAGGAGTTCCTAGAGCTTCTTCAGCTTCTTTAAGTAAGTCTCTTCTCTCTTGCTCGTTTAGGTACATATGGAATACAGCATGAAAAGCTTCATGGTATTCTACTCCATTGTTCATCTGATTAGTAAGAACTATCATAGAGTTCTTAAATGCAGCTTGAGCTGTGTCCCCTTGTTCGTTAATACGCATTAAGTCTTTACGAACTTGAACTGGTACGTGAGGAAGTATGTGTCTTAGTCTGTCCTTAGCTTGCTCTGGATTTGTGTAAACAGTGTCCATCTTGTCAGATAAAGCATTCCTACGAATGTTCATCTTAGGGATGTTAATAGCCACTACATCAGCTTTAGGCTTAGCTTCGCCAACCTCTTGATCTGGATTGTTAGTAGGCTTAATGTCTGCAACTTTGGCAGCAGCAATAGCTTGAGACTCAGGAGTTTCTGAGATCTTGACTTTAAGATCCATTCTAGGCTGAGTGAACCACATTCCTTTATGAGGAAGAAATCTAGTCTCAAGAGCTTCTATGTCAGCAAGGAATTGATTGTAGTTTTGATCAGCAGCATACTCTTTACCTAAGAATGTAAACGGCTTACCATCAAGCATAACTCCATTCATGCCCTTCTTCTGAATGTTGATTCTGGTTCTAGGATGACTCAAGTGAGTATATAACATCTCATCAAAGTTCTGAGGCATATTGCTCTTAGAGGCGCTCATTCTATTACCCTTACCAAAGAAGAATGTACCACTACTTTGCTGGAAGCCTTGAGTAAAGTCATTGCTCTTGCCTGGCTTTTGTTCCTGAGTATGAACTATCATGTTCAATGCCTCAGCATTAGTAAGGCCATCCATTCCTGCAACAGCAGATACTGGAGAATTTAGACTTTCACCTTCAATCACAGACTTTACTATATCTATATAGGCAGTCTTCATAGCTTCAGTAGGAGCTACAGAAGTAGCTTTCTCAAGCTTGTATCTACCATCAGTTACTCTCATTCCGAAGTATACCTCTCCCGGAAGTATCTTAGAATCTTGTATACCCCAATGCTCAGGAACTTCCATCATTCCAGCCTCAAAGCCTTTGTAATCCTTCTGAATAAGGACAGGCATATTGTTGTCGTCAGACAGTCTAAGCATCTCAGCAAATGTAGCGTTAGATACTTTGTTTGCAGCTTGACCGAATGTCATCTTGTTCACGAAAATCTTGACATCCTTCTGATTCTCAACAGCTTCTATGATATCATTGAACTGCTGAACATAATCATTGTATGCTTTCTCTCCAATCTTCTCAGTCTTGTATTTAAGTTCTCCTCTATTGTTACGTGATAAAGGGTCACGCATAAAAGTAAAGATTTGCTCTCCACCAACTTCTACTCTAGAGCCATCTTTTAATGGATATAGTTTGATAGAAGGTCTGCCATTGAACTCACCTATCTCAATGTCGAACTCAGTACCTACCTTGTTCTCTTCTGGAGAGTTAGGAACTTCATCTGCCCAATTAG
>CAZEJA010000445.1:0-2555 GCA_964512215.1 uncultured Planctomycetaceae bacterium | reverse complement strand
GGAAGAGGGCATGGCCGAGTATTTCGCCGAAGGCCTCTGGACGGGCGACGGGCTGGTCACGGGCGTGGTCTCGGCGTGGCGGCTGTTCGTACTCAAGGGGATGATCCACACCAGGCAGATCACGCCCTTCGAGAAGATGATGACGATGACCTACTCGCAGTGGTCGTCGCAGATCAAGATGTCCAACTACACGCAGGCCTGGTCGATGGTCCACTTCCTCGTGCACGGCGAGGGGGGGAAGTACCGCGACAAGTTCGCGGGGTTCATCAACGACACCGCGAAGGGATACGCGTGGCAGAGGGCGTTCACGCGCCGCTTCGGGGACAACAAGGAGTCCTTCCAGCGCCGCCATGCCGCATGGTGGTCCCAGTTGTCGCCCGCGGCGACGGCGGATCGGCATACCGTCGCGACCGTCGAGACGCTCACGAGCTTCCTGGCGCGGGCGCACCTGGCCGGTCAGCAGTTCGCCTCGGCGGATGCCTTCCTCCGGGCAGCCCGCGGGAGGTCGCTGCGGATGCGCGACCAGCACTGGCTGCCGGCGAGCCTGCTGGCCGGCGCGACCGCGAAGGCGGCGAAGCTGAAGGGCTGGTCCCTGGAGGTCGTCCGGAAGCGCCCGCAACTGGTCCTGCCCCGCGCCGAGGGCGGACGGTTCGTGTGCACGTTCACCGTGGACTCCGACGGCGGGATCCGCACGACCACCACCATCCACCTGCCCGCCAGTAAATAGGGACGCTACCCATTTTCCACCCGTGATTCCTGGCGGGAATCAGCGTGTTTGCCGGGAAAATAGGTAGCGTCCCTATTTACTGCTGCCCAGCATGCCCAGCACGGACGAGACGATGGTGTCCGTCCCGAGGCGGTAGAGGCGGCGGGCGCTGTCGCTCATGTCGGCCAGGGCGGCCGGGGCGGAAAGCAGTTCACCCACGCGAAAGACGATCTCCTTGACGCCGCGCGCGATGACGGCCGCTCCCTCCCGTTGATAGTGGGCGGCGTTGTGCCCCTCCTGTCCGGGCACGGGGTCGGTCAGGACCATGGGCTTGCCCTTGGCGAGGCATTCCGAGGTGGTGATGCCCCCGGCCTTGGTGACCATCAGCGAGCTGATTTCGACGAGTTCGTGGACGCGGTCGGTGAACGACACGGGGCGAATGCGTCCCTCGGCGGTTTCGGGCAGGGCCGACAGCTTGCCCAGCAGTTTCTTGCTCCGCCCGGCCAGGACCACCACGCGCGCGTCGGGGCGGTCGGCGACGATGCCGCGAGCGATTCGCACGACGGGCCCGCACGTGAACTCCGCCCCGCCGGAGAGCAGGACGATCTCCCGGTCGGCGGGAAGGTCCCAGTCGGCCAGGATCTTCTCGCGATCGAGCGGCTGGGTCCACTTCGGGTGAATCGGAATGCCGCTGACGGTGATCCGTCCGGGCTCGACGCCCCACCGCTCGAAGGCCTCGACGCTGACGTCGCTGGGCACGAACCATCGCTCGACGTCCTCGCCATACCAGAAGCGGTGGATGTCCACGTCGGTGGCGACCACGACCTGCCTCGTCGCAAGGAGCCCGCGGCGCACCATCGCCGCCACGACGGGCGGCGCGAGGAAGTGCGTGTGAACGATCACGTCTGGGCGCTGCTCGAGCAGGAGGCGCCGGAAGCGCCGCAGCGTCGTCCGCTCCTGCCACAGGCGGATGCGCTCGGTGATGCTTCGCCCGGGTCGCTGCGGATGATTGCTGAACCAGTAGCCCAGCCCGTACAGCCACGGGAAGCGGGTCATCGCCAGCGCAAAGCCCCCCGCGTAGTAGACGCGGAACCACCACGGCGCCAGGGCCATCACGTCGGCGGTCTCGACCGTCAGGTCGGGCGCCGCCGTGTTGAGCCCCTCAGCCACGGCGCGGGCGGCGGCGTTGTGCCCGGCGCCGACGGTGGCGGTGACGATCAGCACCTTCACGGGGCGGGCTCCGGGCGCGTCGTCGGTCGCAGCCACTTCAACTGCCTGCGCGCCAGTTCCTGCCACGGGTTCGGCCTCGCGGCGACGACGACCTTGAAGTACGCCTCCGGCTTGCGGAGCTTCTCCAGCAGACCGATCGCGGGGGCCTCCGACGTCCGCAGCGCGACGCGCCCGAGTTCGTAGTTGGCCTCGATCGCGGCGTCCGTGGGGGGCTTGAGTTCGGCCAGCAGGATCAGCATCTCGGCCCGCGTGTAGAGGTCGCCCGTCGCCTGGGCGACCGCGAGCTTCAGGTTGTCGCCCATCGGCGTCTTCTCGTACGCCCCGGCCAGCGCCCCCAGTCGCTGGAAGTACTCCGCGCTGCGCGGGTTCATCTTCGCCAAGGCCGACAGCGCCTCGGCCGATCCGGCGTTGTTGACGGCGTCGTTCTCTCGGACCAGCCAGATCAGCTTCTCCGCGGCGCCGAGGGCCTCGCGGTAATGCCCCGCGCCCGGCACGGGCGGGTCGGGGCGGAAGATCGTCTCCGACGCCGCGTCGATGGCGGCCTCGTCGAACCCGCGCACGATCTCCGCGAGTTTCTCGGCGGCCTCTTCCAGCAGTTCGGCGGCCCGGGCGGGCTTGC
>CAZEJA010000444.1:0-2571 GCA_964512215.1 uncultured Planctomycetaceae bacterium | reverse complement strand
CCGCCCCAGGGCGCCGACTCCAATTCGCGGCGCCGCCGCGGACGGGCAGCAGAAGCCGGCTGAGGCGTCCCGACCTGTCGGGACGAATCGGCCGGATCTCCCCCCCCAAGGCGCCATGTGCCCAGTCTACCGATGCCCCCCGCCTCGTCAGGCGGGCGGAAACAGACTTGCATTGAACGGGCCGCACGCGTACAAGGCACGGAAGAGGCCGAGCGTTGTGACGGTCGGGGTGGCGTTCCGTTCGGGAGGCATCTTCCCCCGCGCGCAGGAGACACGATGGATGAAGACGATGAAGGCGCTGGTCAAATCCAAGGCGGCTGAGGGGCTGTGGCTGGAAGAGATTCCCGTCCCCGAAGTCGGCAGGAACGACGTGCTGATCAAGATTCTCAAGACGAGCATCTGCGGCACGGACGTGCATATCTGGAATTGGGACGAGTGGGCCCGGAAGACCATCCCCGTGGGCATGCACGTGGGGCACGAGTTCGTCGGGCTCGTCGAGGCGCTGGGCGAGAACGTGCACGATTACAACGTGGGCGATCTCGTCAGCGGCGAGGGGCACCTCGTGTGCGGGCACTGCCGCAACTGCCTGGCCGGGCGACGCCACCTGTGCCCCAACACGTCCAGCGTGGGCGTCAACCGGGAGGGGGCCTTCGCGGAGTACCTGTGCATCCCCGTCACGAACGTCTGGCCGGCCGATCCGGAGATCCCGCTGGACGTGATCAGTTGCTTTGACCCGCTGGGCAACGCGACGCACACGGCGCTGTCGTTCGACGTGCTGGGCGAGGACGTGCTGATCACGGGCGCCGGGCCGATCGGCATCATGGCCGTCGCGATCGCACGGCATTGCGCGGCGCGGCACATCGTGGTGACCGACGTGAACCCCTACCGCCTGGACCTGGCGAGCAAGATGGGCGCGACGCTCGCGCTCGACGTGCGGGACGGCACGATCGAGGACGCTCAGAAGCAACTGGGCATGAAAGAGGGCTTCGACGTGGGCATGGAGATGTCGGGCAACCCCGACGCCTTCCGGTCCATGCTCGACAACATGTGCCACGGCGGGAAGGTCGCCATGCTCGGCATCCTGCCCCGCACCGGGATCGACTGGGACACGTTCGTCTTCAACAGCCTGACCATCGAGGGCATCTACGGGCGCGAGATGTACGAGACGTGGTACAAGATGACCATGATGATCCAGTGCGGGCTGGACGTCACGCCGGTGATCACGCACCGGTTCGACTACACGGAATTCGAGAAAGGCTTCGAGGTCATGCGGTCGGGCCAGTCCGGCAAGGTCGTGCTGACCTGGGCAGAGCTATAAGGGACCACACATGTTCGGATCGATGAAAGAGCAGGTTACGGCGACGCTGGGCGAAATCCGCGAGGCGGGGCTGTACAAGGAAGAGCGCCTGATCGTCACGCCGCAGAACGCGCGAATCGCCGTCGCCAGCGGCCAAGAGGTGCTGAATTTCTGCGCGAACAACTATCTCGGGCTCGCCGATGACGAGCGGGTTCTCGCGGCCGCCAGGGACAGCTACGAGAAGTGGGGCTACGGGCTGAGCAGCGTGCGGTTCATCTGCGGCACGCAGACGCTGCACAAGGAACTGGAAGCCAAGCTCACCGAGTTCCTCGGCATGGAGGATACGATCCTCTACAGCTCGTGCTTCGACGCCAACGGCGGACTGTTCGAGACGCTGTTGGGGCCCGAGGACGCCGTCATCAGCGACGAGCTGAACCACGCGAGCATCATCGACGGCATCCGCCTGTGCAAGGCGCAGCGGCTTCGCTTCAAGAACTGCGACATGGCCGATCTGGAAGGGAAGCTCAAGGAGGCGGCCGGGGCGCGGATGCGCCTGATCGCGACCGACGGCGTGTTCTCAATGGACGGGACCATCGCGAATCTGGCGGGCATCTGCGACCTGGCGGATAGGTACGACGCCGCCGTCATGGTCGACGACTCGCACGCGACGGGCTTCGTCGGGACCACCGGTCGCGGCACGCACGAGTACTGCGGCGTGATGGGGCGCGTCGACATCATCACCAGTACGCTGGGCAAGGCGCTCGGCGGGGCGTCCGGCGGATACACCAGCGCCCGCAAGGAGATCGTCGAACTGCTGCGTCAGCGGTCGCGCCCGTACCTGTTCTCCAACACGCTCGCGCCCGCGATCGCCGCGACGTCGGTAGCCGTGCTGGACATCCTCACCGAATCCACCGCCCTGCGCGACAAGCTCGAAGCCAACACGAAGCAGTTCCGCGCGGGCATGACCGAGCGCGGCTTCGACATCACGCCCGGTGACCATCCGATCGTGCCGATCATGCTGGGCGACGCCGTGCTCGCGACGAAGATGGCCGACATGATGCTCGACGAGGGCGTCTACGTGATCGGCTTCAGCTACCCCGTTGTCCCGAAGGGCAAGGCCAGAATCCGCGTGCAGCTCTCCGCCGCTCACAGCAGCGAGGACGTAGACTTCGCCATGAACGCCTTCGCCAAAGTGCGCGACGCCTGTACGGAGTAATCGAACGAGCCGCGACCGCAAGGGAGCGGGCAACAAGACAGGGACCAGGGACTCGGGC
>CAZEJA010000443.1:0-2604 GCA_964512215.1 uncultured Planctomycetaceae bacterium | reverse complement strand
CAGCACGGCCTGCCTGCACTCGGTGCCCTGCGTGTTCGGCAGCGCCCGCGTGGCGAACCTGTACCTGATGAACCCCGACGGCAGCGGCATGCGCCAGCTCTGTTTCGACCAGGACCACGACTGGAACCCCAGCGTGCTGAACAACGGGCGCGTCCTGTACCAGCGGTGGGAGTACACCGACACGCCGCACTCCAACACGCGACTGCTGTTCCAGATGAACCCGGACGGCACGAATCAGATGGAGTATTACGGCAGCAACTCCTACTGGCCGAACAGTGTGTTCTACCCGCGGGCGATTCCGGGGCACCCGACGAAGGTGGTGGGCATCGTCACCGGACACCACGGTTCGGCCCGGGCGG
The DNA here is from genome assembly GCA_964512215.1 of uncultured Planctomycetaceae bacterium. GTDB lineage: Bacteria > Planctomycetota > Phycisphaerae > SM23-33 > SM23-33 > CAZEJA01. The sequence goes on along the minus strand of CAZEJA010000443.1, from coordinate 2,245 downwards.
GCGAGATGGTGGTCTTCGACCCCGCCGTCGCCCGCCAGGAGGCCGACGGCGCGATCCATCGCTTCCCGGAGTACGGCAAGAAGATCGAGCCCGTCGTCGCCGACCGCCTGGTCGTCGCGAGCTGGCCGAAGTTCCTGCACCCGTACCCGCTAAGCGAGAAGTACTTCTTGGTCTCCGCGAAGATGACGTCGAGGAGCCTCTGGGGCATCTACCTCGTCGACGTGTTCGACAACATGCTCCTGCTGGCCGAGCAGCCGGGCCAAGCCCTGCTGGAGCCCGTCCCGCTTCGCGCAAGGCCGCGTCCGCCGGTGATCGTCGACAAGGTCGACCTGAAGCGGAAGGACGCCCTCGTCTACCTGACGGACGTCCACCAGGGCGGCGGGCTGGCGGGCGTGCCGCGCGGGACGGTCAAGAAACTCCGCGTCTTCACGTATCACTTCGGCTATCCGGGCATGGGCGGGCTGCTGGGCGTGATCGGCGCCGACGGGCCCTGGGACATCAAGCGCGTGCTGGGAACGGTGCCGGTCGAGAAGGACGGGTCGGCGCTTTTCCGCGTGCCGGCCAACACGCCGATTTCGATTCAGCCGCTGGATGAAGAGGGCAAGGCGCTGCAGGTCATGCGAAGCTGGTTCACGGCCATGCCGGGCGAGGTGCTGTCCTGCGTGGGCTGTCACGAGAAGCAGAACGACTCCTCGCCGAACCGCCGGACCCTCGCAGCCGGCAAGACAGCCTCAGAGATCACGCCGTGGCACGGAGCGGTCCGGGGCTTCCACTATCCGCGCGAAGTCCAGCCGGTGCTGGACAAGTACTGCGTCGGCTGTCACGCGCCGGGCGCGAAGAACTACAACGCCAAGGCCATGCCAGACTTGCGGGGCGTGGCGCCGGCGGAGGATTTTGTCCTGCATTGCCCGGGGAACGGTACGAAGCGCGTCAAGGGCAAGCGGTTCTCCCGATCGTACCTGGCGCTGCACCCGCTGGTGAGGCGCCCGGGTATCGAGAGCGACTACCACATGCTCTCCCCGCTGGACTATCACGCCGACTCGACGGAACTGGGGCAGATGCTCCGCAAGGGGCACCACGGGGTGACGCTCGACGCGGAAGCGTGGGACCGCATCGTAACGTGGATCGACCTGAACGCGCCGTTCTACGGGACGTGGACGGAGATCGTGGGCGAGCAGGCGGTGGGGACCAAGTCCGACGTCCGTCGGCGCCTCCAGAAACTCTACGCGGGAATCTCCGACGATCCCGAAGCCAGACCCGAAGCGCCAAAGGCGGCGCCCTTCGTCCAACCCGCGCCGAGACCCAAAGTGGACCGCAGCGTGACCGCGAAGGACTTCCCCCTCAGCGCGGAAGAAGCTGCAAAACGTCAAGCGAGCCAGCCGCTCGCGGTTTCGCGCACCGTCGATCTCGGCGGCGGCGTGACCATGAAGATGACCCTCATCCCCGCGGGCGAGTTCGTCATGGGCTCCGCCGACGGGTATCGCGACGAAGCGCCCCTGACGCGTGTGCGGATCGACCGGCCCTTCTGGATGGGCGTCTGCGAGGTCACAAACGGGCAGTACACGCTGTTCGACCCGAAGCACGACAGTCACGTCGAGTCGAAGCAGCATTACCAGTTCGGCGTCCACGGCTATCCGCTGGACGGCTCGAATCAGCCGGTCGTTCGCGTCTCCTGGAAGCAAGCGGCCGCGTACTGCAAGTGGCTGAGCGAGCGGACCGGTCAGCCCTTCGCGCTGCCGACGGAGGCGCAATGGGAATACGCCTGCCGCGCCGGGACGGCCACGCCGCTGTCCTACGGCGGTCTCTCCGCTGACTTCTCGAAGCACGCCAACGTCGCCGACAAGTCCCTGTCGAAGATGGCGAGCAATCCCTACACGCTGCTGTCGCCCATGGGCAAGGGCGGGCCCACGAAGTTCGACGACTACGTGCCGAAGGACGCTCGTTTCAACGACGGCTCGATCGTGTCGGTCGACGTCGGCACGTACGCTCCCAACGCATGGGGATTGAAGGACATGCACGGCAACGTCGCGGAGTGGACGCTCTCAACGTATCGGACCTATCCGTACAACGCGGGCGACGGGCGGGATGCCCCGACCGATGTCGGGCGGAAGGTGGTCCGCGGCGGGTCGTGGCGCGACCGCCCCGCGCGGTGTCGCTCGGCGTTCCGGTTGAGCTATCCGTCGTGGCTGCGGGTGTACAACGTGGGCTTCCGGGTGGTGTGTCCTGTGACGCCCGGTACGGTCGC
>CAZEJA010000442.1:0-2612 GCA_964512215.1 uncultured Planctomycetaceae bacterium | reverse complement strand
GGTCCCGTACGGCGGGCAGCTCCCTGGCCGCATGGCGGATCTTGTCGTCATCGCCGCTCATATGAGTATTATAGGGGCCGACGGAGACCTTCCATCCGCGATTTTCGATTTCCCTGCCGTGGCTGGGAGGGTTATGCTTACACGAGTTGTCGGCCGGCGGCGGACCGGCCAGGAAAGGACGCCATGAGCAGGACCAAGACCCGCTTCGCCCCGTCACCGACCGGGCACTTGCACGTAGGCTCGGCGCGAACCGCCCTGTTCAGCCACCTGCTGGCCCGCAAGACCGGCGGGACGTTCCTGCTGCGGATCGAAGACACCGACCGCGCCCGACACGACGAATCCGCCGTCGCGAAGATCACCGACGACCTGCGGTGGCTTGGCATCGAATGGGATGAGGGCGTCGACGTCGGCGGCCCGGCCAGCCCGTACCGGCAGTCCGAACGCCTGGACCTGTACGAGCAGCACACGCAGCAGCTCCTCGACGCGGGCAAGGCGTATTGCGCGTTCGACACGCCCGACGAGCTGAACACCCTCCGCCAGGCCGCCCAGGACGCGAAGCAGACGTTCCGCTACCCGCGCCCGGAGACGCTGCCCACAACCGAGGACGCGGAGAGAGCCCGCGCCGAGGGTCGCCCCGTCGTGGTCCGCTTCCTGTGCCCCGCGGGCGACGTGACGATCCACGACGACGCGTTCGGCGACGTCACCATGCCCGCCGGCGAGATGGACGACTTCATCATCCGCAAAGCGGACGGCTACCCGACATACCACCTCGCCAACGTCGTCGACGACGCGCTGATGGGCGTCAACTACATTCTCCGCGGACAGGAGTTCCTCGGGCAGACGTGGCGACACGTGCTGCTGCGCGAAGCGTTGGGCTTCGCCGAGCCCCGCTACTGTCACCTGCCCCTGATCCTCGACATGCAAGGCCGCAAGCTCTCCAAGCGCGACGGCGACGTGGAGGTCCACGCCTTCCGGGCAGCGGGCTACCTGCCCGAGGTGCTGGTCAACTTCATCGCCCTGCTCGGCTGGCGCCCGGGCAGCGACCAGGAGAAGATGACGCTCGACGAACTGGTCGAGCGGTTCCGCACCGACCGCATCGGCAAGGCGAACGCGAAATTCGACCGCGACAAGCTGGCGGCCTTCAACACCGACGCCGCGGCAGCCGCCGACCCGGACCGCCTGCTGGCGGGGTTCAAGGACTACCTGTCGCTGAACGACACGCCGATCCCCTCCGGCGACGACGGGCTGCTGACGATGCTGCTGACGACGAACCGCGGGTTCCGGACGTTCGCCGACATCGTCGCCAAATGCGGCGTCCTGTTCGGAGCCGACGACGCGTACGACTACCAGGAGAAGGCGGTCAGGAAGGTGCTCCTCAAGGGCGACGGCGCCGGGTACGCGGTGCTGGGCGAGTTGAAGGACCTGCTCGCGGAGGGCAACTGGACGGCGGAGGCGCTGGAGAAGCTCCTCGCCGACTACTGTGAGCGGAACGAACTGGGCATGGGCAAGGTCGCCCAACCCAATCGTGTCGCGGTGACGGGCACGACGATCAGTCCGCCCATCGGCGAGACGCTGGTGGTGCTGGGACCGGACAAGACGCTCGCACGCATCGAGAGATGCCTCGCGGAGCGGGAGTAGTCGAGGTCGTCCTCCGGATGACCGCTAAACGGGCGACCGATCCCAATCGACAATCGAAAATCGGCAATCGGAAATCACTATGAGCTTACTGGTCACGGGCAGCATCGGAATCGACACGGTCGAGGCGCCGTCGGGCACGGTGGTCGACGCCCTCGGCGGATCGAGCACGTACTTCGCGTACGCGGCGAGTTTCTTCTCGCCCGTGCGGCTGGTCGGCGTCGTCGGGGATGACTGCCCCGAGAACTTCCTCAAACCGCTCGAGGACAACCCGCAGGTGGACCTGGCCGGTCTCGAGGTCCGCAAGGGCAGCAAGACGTTCCGCTGGCACGGGCGGTACCACGACGACGTCAACGAGCGCGACACGCTCGCCGTCGAGCTGAACGTGCTGGAGGAGGTCGGGCCCAGCATTCCCGAGGCGTTCCGCGACAGTCGCTACGTCTTCCTGGCCAACACGCATCCCGCCCTGCAGATCGAACTGCTCGGGCAGCTCACCGGCGCGGGGCTTGTCGTAGCCGACACGATGGACCTGTGGATCACCACGGAACGCGACACGCTGGTCGGCCTGCTGGAGCGGATCGACGGACTCGTGCTGAATGACAGCGAGGCGAAGCTGCTGACGGGACAATCCAACGTGATCGTCGCGGGCAAGGAGATCGCCGACATGGTCCGCCGCTTCGTCGTCGTCAAGAAAGGCGAGCACGGCAGCCTGCTGTTTGCGGGCGACGACGTCTTCGCCCTGCCGGGCTTCCCGACTGTCGACGTGGTCGACCCCACCGGCGCCGGCGACAGCTTCGCGGGCGCCATGATGGGCTACGTCGCGGCCGAGGACAGCGGCGAGCCCGACACGCTCCGCCGCGCGATGGCCTACGGCACGGTCACCGCGAGCATTCTGCTGGAAGACTTCTCGCTGAACCGCTTCCTCGAAACCGACCGCACCGAGATCGACGAGCGCCTGAGGCAGTATCGGGAGCTGA
>CAZEJA010000441.1:0-2622 GCA_964512215.1 uncultured Planctomycetaceae bacterium | reverse complement strand
CAGCCCGCGCAGCGTGGGGATCGCCCGGCCGCCGCAGGCAAGCAACACCACCGGGTCCACAGCCGCCCGGGTGGTGCTCGGGAAGTGGTAGTAGTAGAACGGCGTGTTCGCCGCGGCGGCGGCGATATCCGCCATGCAGGCCGCCAGCATATCGGCGGACTTCACCACGAAGTACGACGGGGCGTTGGCGGAGATCGCATCGGCGCCGGCCTGCTCGGCGTGGGCGGCGAGGGCCCGCGATTCGGCGAGGCTGTTGTGCCCGACCTGCACGATCACGGGCAGCCGCCCTCCCGCGGCCTTCACGAACGCCTCGGCGAGGCTGCGGCGCTCGTCGCTGGTCAGGCTGACGCCCTCGCCCGTGCTGCCGCAGACGTACACGCCCCCGCAGCCGGCCTCGACCAGATGGTCGACGATGCGGGGCGCCATCTCCAGGTTCACGCTGCCGTCCGCGTTCATCGGCGTGTAGCTCGCCGCGATCAGTCCTGTCAATCGGTCCTGCATGTTCGCTTCCTTACTATGATGCAGCCCCCAAGGGGCCACGGTTACTTCGACTTCGATGCGCCGGCGCCCGCCAGGGCGTCCAGTTCGTCCAGGGTGAACCGCACGCTGACAATGAGCGGCTGTTCGCCCTCGTTCAGCACACAGTAGGTGGTCGACACGAACGTCCTATCCGGCAGCAGTTCAAGCCCGGCATATCCCGTGTCGCCGATCCGGGGCGACTTGTTGTCCAGCAGGCGGACGCGGTACTGCCCCTCGCGCCCCGCGAGAATGTCGGCGTACGTGCCCACCCACAGCACGAAGTCGCCGTAGGTGGCGCTGTCCTCGTTGACGTCCCGGATGGTGGTGATGATGCGCCCGTCCGGGGTGTAGCGCGGGATGTGCCGGTCGCCCTTCAGCGCGCCGGGCATCTCCTTGAGGTCCGACCACGTCGCGCCCTCGTCGTTGGAGACCATGTACATCGAGTTGTAGCGCCGGACGCCGCCGCTGCGGCTGTTCTCGCGGAGCATGCAGAGAAGCTGCTCGCCGTCGGGGCTGCGGATGACGGCGGGCTCGCACGGGTGTGCGCCGGGGTATAGCGGGTGGCGGGTGACACAGCGCGGGGCAGACCACGTAAGCCCGCCGTCTTTCGAGAGGATCTGGAGGGACTCGACCACCTTCTTCCCGTCCTGCGTGTAGTGGTCATGGTAGATCGCCAGGTACCGCCCGTCGGTGAGGCGGACCACCGACTTGGGCGGCGCGTGCCCCTTGTAGCCGGGCTCGCCCTTCATCTCGTCGGGGAAGACGGGCTTCAGCGGCGACCACGTCTTGCCCTCGTCCTCGGAGACGGACAGCTTCATCACCGGGTGCGAGACGAACAGGATCAGCCGCTCGACGCCCTTGGCGTCGGTCACGCGGTGGATCGTCGGGGCATTGTGGTCGCCGAGGAAACTCTCCGGCACGGGCAGGCGATCGGACCAGGTAAGCCCGCCGTCGTCGCTGCGTTTCATCACCGTGTCGGGTCCGCCGTGACCGTTGGGGTAACAGACGAGGATCGTCCTGCCGTCCTTCAGCAGCACCGTGTCCGGCTGGCCGAGGTACCGGTCGGCGATCTTGTCCACAATGACGCGGCGCTGCTTCTGATCGGACAGGTCGTACTGCGGGATCGTGATCTTCGTCGAGAGGCGCTTCGCCATCGCGTCCAGCTCTTCGATCTTGAATCGCACGCTGAGAATGTACGGCGCCTCGCCCTTGGCCCAGTGGCCGTACGTGGTCGCAACGATCGTGCCGTCCGGCAGGAGTTCCAGAGCGGGGTACGAGCAGTCGGCTCCCTTGTGGTTGTCCTTGAGGCGGACGCGGTACTGCCCCTCGCGCCCGGCGACGATATCGTCGTACGTGCCGACCCAGCCGACCCAGTCGCCCTTCGTGGGGCTCTCGTGCGTGCGGTCACGGAAGCTGATGAACAGCCGCCCGTCGGGGGCGTAGACGCACTGGTGGCGGTCGCCCGTCAGCGCGCCGGGAAGCTCGCGCGGGTCCGACCAGGTCTTGCCTTCATCGTCCGAGAAGATCACGTACGAGTTCCGCCGGCGGGCGTTCTCGCGCAGCAGGACGGCGATCTGCCTGCCGTCGGGGCTCCGCACGAAGCCCGGCTCGCACAGGTGCACGTCGGAGCGGGCGAAGATCGCCTCCGGCTGCGACCACGTCAGCCCGCCGTCGGAAGAGAACGACTTGAACAGTGTCATCGTGCCCGTCCGCCGGCTCTTCGCGGTGAAGAACCGCCCGTCGTCGTGGAACATCACCATGTAGTCGCCGCTTTTCAGGCGGATCAGGTCGCTCATGACGACAATGCCGCCCCAGTCGCCGACGGGCTCCAGCTCGCCCCAGGTCTTGCCGTCATCTTCCGAGACAGCCATCCGGGTCGGGTAGAGCCCCGAGAACAGGATCAGCCGCTTGACGCCCTGTCTGTCGACGACCGGGTAGATCGTGGGCACTTCCTTCGACGTCGCCCAGCTCGTCGGCGTCGGCAGGCGTTTGGACCACGTCAGCCCGGCGTCGGTGCTGCGCTTCATCACGATCGCCCCGCGCCCGTGTCCCTTGGGGTAGACCGCGATCATCGTCTTGTTGTCGTCCAGCAGGACGGTCGTG
>CAZEJA010000440.1:0-2636 GCA_964512215.1 uncultured Planctomycetaceae bacterium | reverse complement strand
AACAACGTGATCGGCGCCTCGGAGGGGTCGGTGCAGATTCCCACGAGCGTGCTGGCCGTCGAGTTCGCAGATGGCTTTCTCAGCGAGCTGGACCGCTTCAGTTCGATGATCTGGCCGAACGACGTGGCCGACTTCCGCAAGCAGACGATGGGTCAGTTCTATGGCGTGGGCATTCAGATCACGAAGGATGAGGGCAAGCCCCTCCGCGTCGTCACGCCCCTGCCGGACACGCCGGCCTACAAGAAGGGCATCAAGACGAACGACCTGATCCTGAAAGTGGACGGACAGTCGACGACGGAGCACGACGTCGACAAGCTGGTGCGCCGCATCACGGGCAAGAAGGGCACGAAGGTGGTGCTGACGATCCAGCGGGAGGGCGTCCCCAAGCCGTTCGAGGTGGAACTGTACCGCGACGAGATCAACATCCGCACCGTCAAGGGATGGCGGCAGTTGCCCGGCGGCGACTGGGATTACATGATCGATACCGACGCGAAGATCGGGTACATCCGCCTGACGCAGTTCACGGACACCACGCCGACGGACATGGCCGACGCGCTGGAGAAGCTGCAGGCGGACGGCATGAAGTCGCTGGTCATCGACCTGCGGTTCAACCCGGGCGGGCTGCTGCGGGCGGCGGCGAATGTCGCCGACGAGTTCCTCCAGGCCGGCCGCATCGTCTCGACCCGCGGGCGCCAGGTCCGCCCCACGGAGATCAACGCCCGCAAGTCGGGCAAGTATCTCGCGGGCGACATGGCCGTGCTGATCAACCAGCACAGCGCCTCGGCCGCGGAGATCGTCTCCGGCGCGATCAAGGACTGGCAGCGGGGGCTGGTGATCGGGCACCGGACGTTCGGCAAGGGCAGCGTGCAGAACGTCATTCCGATTCGCACCGACCGGGCGTTTCTGAAGCTGACGACCGCGTACTACTACCTGCCGTCGGGGCGCCTGCTGCACAAGCGCAACGGCGAGAAGGACTGGGGCGTCGACCCGGACGTCGAGGTGTCCATCACGCCCAAGCAGATGCGCCGGTGGCTGGATGTGCGGCGGAAGACCGACCTGCTCACCGAGGCCGAGCCGGAGGAACTGAATGAGGACCTCGCCAAGCAGTACGACGCGGACCTCCAGTTGAACACGGCCGTGCTGCTGCTGAAGCTCCGGCAGATGCGGCAGCTCCGCCCGGCGGCCTGAACCGAATGAGAATGACCGCAGGCAGAGCAAGCACTGTGATTCTGCTGGCGGCCCTGGCGGGATGCCGGGGGGGCATGCACGGGCGCAGCCACAGCGGGACGCACCGCCCGCCGGCGCCGATTCCGGTCAAGCCCTTCGCGATGGGCCCGCCGGACGTCGTGCTGCTGATCACGGGCGGGACCAACGGCATGCTGGAGGTGTGCAACTGCTCCGGGCCCATGCCCGGGGGACTCGCGCGGCGCAGCGGACTGATCCGCAGCTACCGCGCCGCCTGCGAGCGCACCATCACGATCGACGCGGGGGACGCCTTCTGGATCGTACCCACGGCCGTGCAGAACCGCTTCGTCCTGAAGGGGTACCGCGAGATCGGCTACGACGCGCTCGTGCTGGGCGACCAGGAATGGGCGGCGTCGGACAAGATGCTGGGCGAATGGCTGCGGGCGCACCAGACGACGGCGCTGTCCAGCACGGTCACGCCCGCGTCGTCGGCTGCAACCGTGCCGCACGTTCCCGTCCTGAAGCGCCAGTGGGGCCCCGTCAAGATCGCGATCCTCTCCGACGTGCGCCGCGAGTCGTTCCTGTTCTTCCCGCCGGAGCGACTGGCGCAACTGGAGTTTACCGGTTCCGAGGAACTCGCCGCCCAGTCGCGGAAACTCCGGGCGGACGGGTACGCGGTGGTCGTCGTCTCTCACGGCGACGAGCGGGCCGTGGCGAAGACCGCACGGGAGGTCCCCGCCGACCTGATCGTTCGTGGGCATACGCGTCGCTCGGAGAAGAAACTGCTGACCGTCGCGGGCCGCCCGGTCGCGAAGGTGGGCAAGGAGGACTGGGTCGGCGTCGTCGCGATGAAGATCGACGCGGGCAAGGTGACGGCGATGGAGTACCGCCTGGAGGTGGTCGACGCCCACTGGCCGCTCGACGCGCGACTGCTGCAGACGTACCAGGCCTACGCCCACGCCGCGATGCGGCACGAACTCGACAAGAAACGCAAGAAGGGCCTGGAGTGGGCGCCGTCGGCGGGGTGCGGCAACTGCCACCCGGCGGCGTACAAGAAGTGGAAGGCCTCCCGCCACGCCCACGCCTTCGAGACGCTGCAGAAGGTCAAGCGGACCATCGACCCGAACTGCGTCGCCTGCCACACGAGCGGCTTCGGCGAGGAGAAGGGCTTCTACACGTTCGAGAAGACGCCGAAGCTGGCGGGCGTGAACTGTCAGGACTGCCACCGCTTCGGAACGGATGAGCACCTCAAAGAGGGGTTCAAGTTTCCCAAGATCACGACCGACACCTGCGAGACCTGTCACACCCCCGTGACGGACCTGATGTTCGAGTTCAAGAAGCGGACGCCGAAGATCCGCTGCCCGAAGGAAAAGCCCCGCACAGGTCGCGCGATGGGGGGGTGAGGGGGGGAGGTCAGAGGTGAGAGGTCAGAGGTGAGGGATGCTGCTGTT
>CAZEJA010000439.1:0-2642 GCA_964512215.1 uncultured Planctomycetaceae bacterium | reverse complement strand
CGATGTCGGGGTCGGCCAGGCGGATGCAGCCGAGCGACTCGGCGCGGCCGATGCTGGACGGGTCGTTCGTGCCGTGGATGCCGTAGCCCTGCTCGTACTTCGTGTTCTCGTCGATGCCCTCGAGGCTGATCCAGTAGCCCTGCGTTCCGAGCGGGTAGCCCGCCTGGCCGAAGAGGATCTTGCCCTGCTCGGGGCTGTTCGCCGGGGGGTTCCACGGGGCCTGCATCATCTTCTTGCCCAGCGCGACGCGCCACAGGCCCACGGGCGTCGAGCCGTTCTTTCCCACCCCCACGCGCAGACGCTTGACGAAGACCCTGGGCAGGTCCTCCCGCTGCAGGTAGATGTCCATCGTGAACGCGCTCTTGCTGACGATTGCGTGCGCGGGCCCCCGGAGCATCTTGAGGCGCTGGCCCTCGCGGATCGTCCGGGCGTTGCGGATATTGTTGATCTGCAGCAGCCCGCGCGGCGGCACGTGCAGTTTCAGCTTCCGCTCGACCTTCTGCAGGACCTCGCCGGCCTTGAAGGTGTAGGCCGTCGTGTACGGGTCGCCCGCGAACACGCTGCGAGACAGGATCGACTGCTCGGCGAGCTCCGTCGCCCGGCCGCGGGCGTCCAGCTCCTTCTCGCCCTCCAACTTCCCCGACAGCAGCGCCTTCGACAGCAGCGTCCGCGCTTCCAGCAGGTTGCGGTGCGCCTCGTCCTGCGGACCGCGGGCGGCGAGGATCTTCTTGCCCTGCTCCTGGAACTTCACGCCGCTCGTGTAGGCCGCCAGCGCCTTCTCGGCCGTCACACCGACGGGCTTGGGCGCGGGCTTTGTCGTCGGCGCGGGTTTCGTCGTCGCGCCGTCGGGCTGTGTGGTCGACGCGTCCGGCTGCGTTGCGACGACCGGCTGGGTCGTGGGCGACGGCTCGGGCGTCTTGCCCCACGGTCCGAACTTCCAGATCAGCACACCCGCGATGACCAGCACGGCCAGGCCGACCAGTTGTCTCTTGCTCTTGTTCCGCATCCTGAACTCTCCTGCTCCCAGGCGACGGGGCGTGGCGCCCCGAGTAGCTATCGGTTGAACCGCAGTGTTTCCTTGTCCGTAACGAGCAGATCGACCGGGCGGTCGTGATGCTCGGCCGGCAGTTCATCGACGACCTGCTCGTCGAAGGCCAGCCCGCACAGGAGGGCCTTCACGTCGGGCTCGGCGAGGAAGCGGTCGTACAACCCGCCGCCGCGCCCCAGGCGGTTGCCGCTCCGGTCGAACGCCAGCGCGGGAACGACGACCAGGTCGATCTCCCCGGCCGGCCAGTAGTCCGCGTCGGCGGGTTCGGGAATGCCGTACAGGTCGGTGACCATGTTCTCGTTCAGCGACCGGCAGACGACGGCGTTGATCCGCCACTTGTCGTAGTCGACCTTCGGGACCACGACGGTCTTGCCCGCCTGCCACGCTCGCAGCGCCACGTCGGCGGTGTCCACCTCGTGGGGGATCGGCAGGTACAGCATCACGACCCGGGCAGTGTCGTACTCTTCCAGTGCGAGCACGGCTTCGCAGGCGGCGCGACTCTTGGCGCGGGCCGCGGCCGTGTCCATTCCCGACAGCTTCGCCTTCATGTCGGTGCGCAACGCATGCTTCATGGGAGACTATTGGAGGGAACGAGGCCCGCGACGGCAAGGCAATTTGAGGCAATGTCAAACGAAGAATGTCAAATGACGAAGGAATGCTGAATTCCGAATGACGAATAGAGGCTCGCCTTCGACATTTCACATTCGGAATTCGTTCGACATTCGGCATTCAACATTCGTCATTCTCATCTCTCAGTTTCTGCGCCCACTCCAGATACTTCCCCATGTACTTTTCGTATCCCCGATCGGTCGGTGTGTAGTAGGTCTTGTCGACGCCGAGGTAGTCCTGATCGGGGCTGACGCCTCCCTTGTAGTCGTGGCTGTACTGGTAGCCCTTCGAATACCCGAACTGCTCGGCCATGCCGGGGTGCGGGGCGTTGCGCAGGTGTTTGGGCACGGGGACGGTGCGCTGGTTCTTCACATCGTCGCTCGCCTGCCAGATCGCCATCGCCGACGCGTTGGACTTCGGCGCGCAGGCCATGTACACGACCGCCTGGGCGAGTGTGAGTTGGCACTCGGGCATGCCGATACGCTCGGTGATCTGGTAGGCCGACGCGGCGACGGTGATCGCCCGCGGGTCGGCGTTGCCGATGTCCTCGCTGGCGAGGATGGCGATGCGGCGTGCGATGAAGCGGGGGTCCTCCCCGGCGACGAGCATGCGAGCCAGCCAGTAGACGGCTGCGTCGGGGTCGCTGCCGCGCATCGACTTGATCAGCGCGCTGGCGGCGTCGTAGTGCTGGTCGCCGTGGGCGTCGTACTGGATCGCCTTCGCTTGGATGGACTCCTGGGCGGTGGCGAGGTCGAAGGGGAGGGGGGGCGCTGCTGTGTCGTCCGCTCCCTGACGGTCGCGGCTCACTGCGATGCTCTGTGCTTGGCTGATGACGCCGACTTCCAGCGCCGTCAGCGCCCGGCGGGCGTCGCCGTCGGAGATCGTCGCAAGGTGCCGCATCGCTTCGTCCGTCGCTTCGACGTTGAATCGGCCCAGACCGTACTCGGCGTCGTCCAGGGCGCGGCGGAGCAGTTCGACGATGTCG
>CAZEJA010000438.1:0-2652 GCA_964512215.1 uncultured Planctomycetaceae bacterium | reverse complement strand
ACGGAATGAAAGTTGAGCGCACCATTTATTAACCAAGGACTCCAAGTAGAATGTACAAGTTAAATATAGGATAGAGAAATGCCAAGCGCAATAAGGAATTTAAAGATAACAGATTGGATAATGGTGGCAGGTTGCCTTATCTCAGTGGGGGTGTTCTACAATCGCTCAGAAACACTAGAAGAGAGCGTAGGAAAGCTCGAAGAGAAGCTTGAGTATATATCTACACAAATGGATATAAAGGACGAAAAAGACCGCCAATATGCCTACAATCAAACCTATGCGCTTAGGCAGAAATTCGAGAGAGAGCAAGATGAGACAAAGCAATTTCGTGAGGAGTTCATCGAGATGAAGGTTGAGTTCAGAGAGTTCAACAAGAATCAAGAAAAGCTTTATTCACTTTTAAAACAAATCAACGATAAAATGGGAAAATAATTATGAGTACACAGAGAATCAATCCAAGTACATCTACTAGACTACATGCAAGTGGAGCAAGTCAACAATACTACAACATCAAGGGTGTTTATCCACAGGCTGATGGCACAGTAACTTACGTAGATGCTAGTGGTGTATCTATTACGGCAAATGTGTTTGCAGGAAACCCACCTCCATTCATTTGTGGAGATGTAAATATCACAGGTTGCACTACTGAATTAATTATACTTTAAGGAGTTTTTATGAGCAGATTAGGGATTGGTCTTGGGCTAAATATCCTACGGAGGTTCGGTAGTGGACTATTCCCTAGTGATGGCTTACAAGGCTTTTATGAAGTTAAAGAGAGTTCATTTGCTCTCACAGGTGATTCAGTTACACAATGGGATGACTCAACGCCTAAGCAACTAGGTAGCGAAGAGGTTACTAATGGCGATTTCTCGGATAATATTAATGGATGGAGTGCTTATTCCAGTACATCTTTGACTTGGGAACAAGGAGGGTATGCTAAATGCACCTCAGTAACTATAACCGCTATGATGACACAGGGAGATTTATTTTCTGAGACATCAGTTCCTTATTCCGTAGAAATTAAAGCAAGATCTAACTCATCAGTCCCTTTACAATGTATAAACGACAGTAATATGATTGCGACAGGGTTTTCTTTTGATGGATCTAATCAATGGCAGACTTTCAGTTTTAAAATTGACAACGTTACTAGTTCTGATTTTACTGTAGGAAACATAGGCAGTGTGTCCTCTAATGAATATATAGAGTTTGATTCTATTTCCGTTAAAAAAATTGAAAGTGGCTACAACAACCTAACGCAAACCTCAAGCGTAAACCAACCGACTTATGTTTCGGCTGAGAATAAAATATCATTTGGCGAAAATTCCTTTATGCTTGGATTGTCTGAGCAAGCAGGTGATTTTACTTACGTGATTAAAGGCGTTTCTTTTGATGCAACCTCCGTTAAAGTGCTAATAAGAGCCTCAATAGGCGGAGGAGATATTAGAATTACTAATGATGGCACTGCTAGGGTTCTCAATAACAGTGGACAAATAATGTTAGCCACTACAGGAACTCTTTTTACGGGTAGCAGTTTAATACTAACTAAAGAAGGCTCAAACATGGCTTTCTATTTTGATGGTATAAGAGTGGCTGATACAAATAGTGCAACTGGCACTTTTTTAATGGGTAAACTAGGAAATCAAGCTAATTCGATACAAGGTAGAATCTCTGATTGTGTGGCTGTGTATAACCGAGCATTGACACTTGAAGAAATTGAGGAGATAAGTGGTATAGTAAAACCAATAGCTAAATATGAGGTTGATGAATCAAACTTCTCTTTAGTAGGAAGTTCTGTAACTCAATGGGATGACTCAAGTGGAAATGGTAATCATCTAATTCAGAATGGAACTGTAAACCAACCTAAATATATTTCGGCTGAGAATAAAATATCATTTGACACGACTGACTTCTTAAATGGTCTACCGCCTCAGAGTGGTGATTTTACTTATGTAGTCAAAGGTATTGATATACCTAACTATCAAGATGATGCTCATGTTATATTTGAGGTTGATTATGAGATTTATGGACCTACAAGTGCTAGGGTTATTAACACCTACGGATCACTAAGGATTAACGACACTTCGAACGCAGTTGTATTCCTAGAACCTTGGAGTGGTTCGGGAGATATAGCAGTCACTAAAGAATCTAACACACTGAAAGTTTATTTTAATGGTGTTCAATTAGGATCTGACGTTGATGTGACAGGTTCTTCATTTGATGGCATTGTTAACGTATCTCGTAGAATATTCGGGCTTAATGGTACAATCAGTGGACAGATTTCTGTATATAACCAAGCACTTAATGCTGATCAAATAGCAAGCATATAGAGAAGGAGTAATAAATTATGTATAAAAGATATAAATCACCCACAAACGATGAAGCTAGGCTTCAAACACTAATTAACGTCATCACGCAAATAACATTAAATTACTATAAGAACTCATTAGGGTATGATACTGTAACAGAAGACAGTGTCGATAAGATAGTCCCTAAAAGGTTTGGTCAAAGTGACTACTCAAGTGCCATGACAGAGAGGTATGGTAACATACAGTACGATGAGGATAGCGGTGAGCCATACGTCCCACATCTAAACACAATGAACCCACAAATCTTGCAGGATATTGACTATGATTCTCACTCAATAGACTTATC
>CAZEJA010000437.1:0-2671 GCA_964512215.1 uncultured Planctomycetaceae bacterium | reverse complement strand
AAGCCCCGGCCTATACCCTCGGCTTCGCCGAGGGGGAAGGCCCGTGAACGGGCCTCTCCAGAGAGGAGCCGCCCCGCCGCTTCCTCTACGGTTCCTTGCTTGGAGGCACCTCTGCAGCGGTTGCCACAAAGGGCGTCGCTATGCGAGCCGGGGCGCTGGTGGGGATTCTCGTGACATGGCCGGCACCACGTCAGGGCGCATGACGACACACTTCTCGCACACTGCTCAAGCCCCTCCGGGGTCTGCTTACGCATATCCGCGGCTGGCGGCGCGGTGGTGGCGGACGAGGTCCATCAGGGATGCGGCGATGTGCGTCGCGTCCAGGCCCGCCTCGGTGAGCTGCTCCTGGCGGGAGGCGGCCGCGATGAAGCGATCGGGCACGCCCAGCACCCGCACGAGAGCGGTCGACAGCCCCTCGGCGGCGGCGAGTTCAAGCACGCCCGCGCCGAACCCGCCCATGGCTGCATGGTCTTCAAGGGTCAGCAGGGGCTTGCCGCTTCCGATCAGGCGGGTGATCAGTTTCGTGTCGAGGGGTTTGGCGAACCGGGCGTTGACGACGGCGACTTCCAGCGACTGCTCGCGTCGCAGGATGTCGGCGGCCGCCAGGGCGGGCTCGACCATCGTGCCGTAGCACAGCAGCGTCGCGTCGGCGTCCTGGCGGATGATGCGTCCCCGTCCGAGTTCGAACGCCGGGCAGGCGCCGGGCAGGTCGGCGGGCACTTCATCCCGCGGGTAGCGGATCGCGGACGGGCAATCCAGTGACAGCGCCAGGTCCATCGCCGCGGACATCTCGGAGGCGTCCGCGGGGGCCATCAGCACCATGTTCGGCATCGACCGGAGATAGGCGATGTCCATCAGTCCGTGGTGGACCGCCCCGTCGGAGCCCACCAGTCCCGCCCGGTCCATGCAGAGCAGCACGGGCAGATTCTGCAGGCAGGCCTCCTGGAAGACCTGGTCCATCGCGCGCTGCATGAAGGTGGAGTAGATCGCCACGACGGGACGGAGGCCCGACTTGGCGAGTCCGCCGGCCATCGCGACGGCGTGCGATTCGCTGATGCCCACGTCCACGGTGCGGTCGCCGAACAGTTCGCGGAACTTCACCAGCCCCGTCCCGTCGGGCATGGCGGCCGTGATGGCGACGACCCGGTCGTCCGTCGCGCCGCGCTTCACGAGCGCGTCGGAGAACGTCTGCGTCCAGGTGGGGTTCTCCTTGGGCGTGAAGACGGCCTGTCCGCCCTCGATGCTGTACGCCGACGGGCTGTGGAAGCGGCAGGGGTCCTCGACGGCGTACTTCCGCCCGCGCCCTTTCTCGGTGTGCACGTGCAGGATCGCGGGGCGGTCGATTTCCGCCAGGCGCCGCAAAACGCGGGTCAGTTCCTGGATGTCGTGCCCGTTGACGGGCCCGAAGTACTCCAGCCCCAGGGCGTCGAAAATCCGCCCGCCGTGGATGGTGGTCTTCAGCCCGGCCTTGATGTCGCGGATCGCCCGGACCATCTCCTCGCCCAGGGGCAGGCGCTGCAGCAGATGCTCGGTCCCGTGCTTGATGCCGCTGTAGGCGTTGGTCATGCGGATGCGGTCGAGCACGCCGGCCATCGCGCCGTGCGTGCGGTCGATAGCCATCGAGTTGTCGTTCAGCACGATCAGGAACTGGCGCTTCAGGAGGGCGACGTTGTTGATGCCTTCGAAACTCAGCCCGTTGACGATGCTGGCGTCGCCGACGACGGCGACGGTCTTGTTGTCGCGTCCGGCCGCCTGATCGCCCCAGGCGAGCCCGGCCGCCGTCGAAATCGCCGTGCCCGCGTGCCCGGTGGCGAACAGGTCGTAGGGGCTCTCGTCGGGGCTGGGAAAGCCGCTCACGCCGCCCGGCTGGCGGAGGCGGTCGAACGCCTCGCCGCGCCCGGTGAGAATCTTGTGGGCGTAGCACTGGTGCCCCACGTCCCACAGCAGGCGGTCGCGCGAGAAATCGAACACCAGGTGCAGGGCGATGGTCAGTTCGGCGATGCCCAGATTGCTGGCCAGATGCCCGCCGCGCTTCTTGACGACGTGCTCGATCCGCTCGCGAAGCTCGTCGGCGAGCTGGTTGAGTTCGCCGCGCTCCAGGCGACGGAGCTGGTGGGGCGTTGTGATCCGATCTATGAGTCTCTCTTCGGGCATGGATTCTCAGTGCGTCCGGTCCGTGAGCAGTTGCGCGAGGCGACACAGCGTCCGTCCGTCCGGCCCCAACGGGCCCAGCGCGTCCAGCGCCTCCTGTGTATGTTGTCGGCCGAGGTCGGTCATCCGCTGGAGTCCCAGTTCGTCGGCGAGGGTGCGCTTGCCGTCCCGGGCGTCCTTGCCGGGCGTCTTGCCCAACTGCGCCGCGTCGGCCGTCACGTCCAGCAGATCGTCGACGATCTGGAACGCCAGCCCCAGCGACGCGCCATACCGCCCGAGGGCGTCGAGGGCGCCCGGGTTCGCCCCTCCGGCGATGGCGCCCATGCGGGTCGCCGCCCGGATCAGGGCGGCCGTCTTGCGCAGGTGGATGTACTGCACGCCTTCGGGGCCCTCGGGGACGTCACAGAGGTCCATGTCGGCGGCCTGCCCGGCGATCATGCCCGCCGGGCCCGCCCCCCGCGCCACCTCCGCAGCCAACGGGCCCGCGAGGCCCGCCGGGGTCTCGGCGAGCAGTCCGAAC
>CAZEJA010000436.1:959-2679 GCA_964512215.1 uncultured Planctomycetaceae bacterium | reverse complement strand
CTGTCAGCGGGCCATGCGTCCATGCTGCTGTATTCGCTACTGCATCTGACGGGATACGACCTACCGATGGAGGAACTGAGAAGTTTCCGCCAGTGGGGCAGCCGCACGCCCGGCCATCCAGAGTATGATCCCCGTCTGGGAGTGGAGGCCACGACGGGTCCCTTGGGCCAAGCCATCAGCCACGCTGTAGGTATGGCCATGGCGGAGGCTCACCTGGCAGCCCGGTACAATCGACCCGGGCACACCGTTGTTGACCACTGCACCTACGCCATTGCCAGCGATGGTGATCTCATGGAGGGAGTCACGGCAGAGGCGTGCTCCCTAGCTGGGCATTTGCGCCTGGGCAAGCTGATCGTGCTCTATGACGACAACCGCGTGTCCCTCGCTGGTGGGACCACTCTTTCCTTCACGGAGGACGTGGGATATCGCTTTGAGGCCTACGGCTGGCATGTGCAGCAGGTGAATGACGGGAATGATCTGGAGGCTCTGGAGTGGGCTCTCAGGACCGCCCGGGACGATGCCTCTCGACCCTCCCTCATCGCCGTGCGCACGGTCCTCGGCTACGGTGCTCCCAGCAAGCAGGGCAGTTTCAGAGCTCATGGATCGCCTCTTGGTCTGGATGAGGTCGTGGCAGCGAAGGAGAATCTGGACTGGCCTGCTCATCCAGAGTTTCTCGTTCCAGACGACGTATCGAGGCATTTTCGTCAGGCAGTGGAGCGTGGACAGAAATGGCAGTCAAGATGGCAGGAGGCCTTCGCCAGCTACCGAGAGGATTATCCTGACCTGGCGGTGGAGTTCGGGCGAGTTCAGGGCGGAGAGTTGCCCGAGGGCTGGGACGCAGCTCTGCCAGCCTTCGCCGCTGAATCTGTGGGGCCACCCACACGCAGGGCCTCTGAAACCGTCCTGCAGGCCCTCGCACCCGAGGTACCGCAGCTGATGGCCGGATCGGCCGACTTGAACCCGTCCTGTTTCACCTGGTTGAGAGATGCCGGGGACTTTCAGTCGTCTGCTCACTCGCCAGAGAATCTAGAGGGCGCTGTCGGCGGCCCATGGGACTACGGCGGGCGCAACCTTCACTTCGGGGTGCGCGAGCACGCAATGGGCTCCATCGCCGGCGGCATGGCCCTCCATGGGGGTGTCATCCCCTGCACAGGTACGTTTCTGGTGTTCTCCGACTACATGCGCCCACCCATGCGCTTGGCTGCCCTGATGGGCATTCGCGTTGTCTATGTGTTCACGCACGATAGCATCGGCCTCGGGGAGGATGGCCCCACCCATCAGCCTGTCGAGCATTTGATGGGCCTGCGCACTGTGCCCAACCTGACCGTCATCCGGCCCGCAGATGCCAATGAGACTGTTGAGGCCTGGCGGGCGGCCCTGCTCAACGATGACGGCCCAACAGCCCTCATCTTCACGCGCCAGCGGTTGCCAGTACTGGACCGAGATGAATGTGCACCGGCGAAGGGCCTACACCGCGGCGCCTATGTCCTGTGGCAGTCGGATGGGGGGCACCCCGAGGCCATTCTGATCGGCACTGGCTCAGAAGTACATGTGGCACTGGAAGCAGGGGGGATACTGGCTGACGAGGGGCTCGGAGTTCGCGGGGTGTCTATGCCCAGCTGGGAGCTGTTCGACCGACAGGAAGTGGAGTACCAGGAAAGCGTGCTGCCGTCGAGCGTTCGAGCCCGAGTGGCTGTGGAGGCGGGGGTCGAACGCTCGA
>CAZEJA010000436.1:0-949 GCA_964512215.1 uncultured Planctomycetaceae bacterium | reverse complement strand
CCCGCCCGCCCCCGCCCGCCCGGCGGCGGCGGCGGGGCTCGAGGTGGGCGGGGAGCGATACACTGGACTGGATGGGTCTGTGGTTGGAATGAAGCGCTTCGGCGCCAGTGCGCCCGGCCCGGTTGTGTACGAACGACTGGGCTTCACGGCCGAAAACGTTGCTTCACGTGTGCGCGCGCTCCTTGAGAAGGCGAGGTAGTATGGCGGGATTGCATGGTCTGACCGACTTAGGCCAGGCGATCTGGCTTGACTATATCCGCCGTTCATTCATCGACTCAGGTGACCTTCAGGTTCTGATCGATCAGGGACTGCGCGGCATTACGTCCAATCCGACGATATTCGACAAGGCCATTGCTGGAAGCACTGACTACGACCAGGACATACAGCGTCTCGCGGACGAGGGCAGGACGGTGGAGGAGACATACGAGCAGCTGGTCCTGGCCGACATCGGTCGAGCGGGTGATCTGCTGCGTCCAGTCTATGACCATTACAGTGGTGAGGACGGTTACGTTAGCCTGGAGGTGGATCCGAACCTGGCCTATGACATGGAGGGCACGATCTCCGAGGCACAGCGCCTGTTCGCCGCGCTGAATCGACCCAACGTGATGATCAAGGTGCCGGCCACCGCCGAGGGCATCCCGGCCATTGATGCGCTCATCGGTGCGGGGATCAACGTGAACGTCACGCTGATGTTCTCTGTGGATCACTATGTAGCCACGGCCGAGGCGTACATCACAGGACTGGAGACGCTGGTTGCAGCCGGAGGGGATCCGTCTCGGGTATCATCGGTGGCTTCCTTCTTCGTCAGTCGGGTGGACGCTGCCGTAGATGGCGCGCTGGAGGAGATGGGTGACAGCACGCTCCAGGGCAGGATTGCCATTGCCAATGCCAAGGTGGTCTATGCTCGGTTCCGGGAGGTCTTCAGCGGTGAGCGGTGGGAGCGATTGGC
>CAZEJA010000435.1:0-2714 GCA_964512215.1 uncultured Planctomycetaceae bacterium | reverse complement strand
GTGCCAGTGTGGCTATCATAGGTGTGGTCTTCGCTGCACATTCTTACGGCACCCCCGCCCCCCATCCCAGTGAAACCGGCATTGAGTCTGCCGCTGTCTCCGCTGTGGTTCCGGGAACCGACTGGGCTGTACTCGTCCTGGTCGCCGGTGGTGCGTCGTTCGCCATTCT
The DNA here is from genome assembly GCA_964512215.1 of uncultured Planctomycetaceae bacterium. GTDB lineage: Bacteria > Planctomycetota > Phycisphaerae > SM23-33 > SM23-33 > CAZEJA01. The sequence continues at coordinate 2,545 of CAZEJA010000435.1, read as the reverse complement.
GCGTCTGAAGCGCCGACGCCGAGTGGTCACCTCGCAAGAGTAGGTCCAAGAGACACAAACGCTTCTGTGGTTGGTCGGCGCGCCCGTGCGGTGCGCCGGTGCAACGCCCACGTGCTTCCCTCCCCGGAATCACCGGGGGCGTTTTGCTGCGCTCACTTCGCGGCGATGTCGAAGCGTGTGATCCCATTGAACTCCGCGACGAGGCGGTCGGCGAACAGACCCACTTGTGACGCCGGCCAGCCCCCGGCCACCGTCAGCACCTCCCGCCCGTCCGCCCGGAAGATCGTCCGATCCGCCAGCTTGACCGCCCGCAGGTTGCAGCTCCATCGCGGCGAGAGGGGCACGTGCCACGGACCGGTCGCCGCTCCTTTCCGACGCCCTTCGACGGTCAGCGTTCCCGCGCGAGCGTCGAGACCCGCACGCAGCCAGTTCGCTTCGTCGACGTAGACGGCGTAGATGCCCAGCCGCCCGGCCGGGGGACGCATCTCGTCTGCATCGGAATCCAGTCGTCCCGCACACGTCGCCTGGGCCATGAACTCATACTCCTCGAGGCGGTCGCCCTTGAACGTGCGAGCCATGCCCTCGGCGCCCGACGTCACCAGCCCGCGCGGCCCGGCGCGCCACCGGCCCGTCGCGGCCGCCCCGCCCCAGCCGGCGATGCGGTCGTCGGCCTCGTCCCATCCCACCGTGTACGTCACGCCGTCGAACGCTGCGGGGCCGGAACCGTACAGGCCCGCTTGACCGCGTCCGGTCCACGGGGTGCAGATCGGCGCCTTCCGCGTCAGGTGGATACCGTCGACATGCACGTCAAACTGCCCGGCGTTGTTGGTCACACGGAGTGCGTGGTACGCGTCGAACCGGAAGTCCGCAGGCAGCGGGAATCCGGATCGCGTTCTCTTGCCGCCTTCGACCCGGGCGACGTCCACGCGCTGCGATTCGGCGTCCAGGAGCACAAGCACGTGGTTGGCTTCGTCCCGCCAGAAGGCGACGACCCCCGCGCTGCCCTTCCCGTTCGCGAGCCTCACGCCCGCCTCGATCAGGTAGTGACCTGCCGCCGACGCGTCGATCATCGCCCGCGCCGTGGACCGGCCGGTCTGGCGGGCTTCGCCGTCGGCAACGCTCCATGATCCCCCGGCCGTCGTCCATCCTCCGCCCAGCCCCCCTGCCGTCGGCCGATCGAACAGCGCCCGGAACGTCGGCAGGTGCGGGGCGGGATGATACCCCGGCGTCCGCGGCGTCGTGGGCCCGTCCACGTGCAGCGTGCGGCCGAAGAACAGCACGCGATCGGTCCGCTGCTCGTGCGGCCCGCCGTTGACGATGGCGAAGTAGATCAGCCGCCACTCGAACCCGTTGGGCCCCCGAAGGAGATTCGGCTGCCCGCAGTTGTAGACGATGCCCTCGCCCGGCCGATCCCGCGGGTCGAGCAGACCGACGTCGACGTACTTCGTCTTCCCCGGCGTGCGACAATGAACGGCCACGGTGTTCCGCCCGGGCCGCAACGCGGCGACCGCGTCCGCCTTCAGGTCCGCCGTCCGCGGATGGGACCGCCCGGGGCTGTCCAGCGCCTCGACCCCGTTCAGCCAGATCGTCGTCCCTCCGATGTGACGGATCTTCGCCTGCAGGAATCGCGACGGGCGCTTCGTCAGCGTCAGCGTGTGGCGGAGGTAGATCTCGTTCGTCGTCCACGGCGTGGCCACCTGCCAGACCGCCGACCGCTTCGATTGCTTCGGGTACTTCCGGGCGAGGTCATCGACACACCCGAACCCGCCTGCGCCCTGCCGCCAGGCGGAGTCGTCGAAATCCGCCTCCCGCCACCCGCCGCCCGGGCTGCGCGTGGTGTAGCGCCACGTCGCCCCCCCGCTGCGTGCATCGCCCACAAGCACGTCGGCCGCCGCGGTCACGCGCCGCTCGTTGGAATCCAGCACCGGTGTCGCGTACTTCCCCGCGTTCGTGAAGCCCAGCGGCGTGTCCGCGACCGCACAGCCGATCGCGTAGTTGCCCTGATGGATGCTCGTATGGTTCGCGTTGTAGAGCAGGTAGTACCGCCCGCGATGGGCGACCACGAACGGGCCCTCATTGATCCGGAAGTCGCGCCGCTCCCAGCCGGTCGGCAGCGCCCACAGCAGCCGCTTGGGCCGCCCCGTCAGCGTGCCCGGCCCGGCCATCGTCTGCCCGTAGATCGTGTTGCCCCCGGTGAACTTGACCGTGTAGAAGTAGCGCCGCCCGTCGACGTCGACAAACAGGTGCGGATCGATTTCCCCGTCGAAACGCCGGTCGGTCACCGGCTCGCGGTACGGCCCCACCGCCCGGTCCGCAACGGCATGCCCGATCCCGTTCCAGTACAGGTGGAATCGCCCGTTGACGTACCGCAGGTCCGGCGCGTGGACGGCCCGGGACCCGGACACGTCCGGCCAGCTTCCCTTCATCGTGAACGCCGGGGTCGGGCCGCTCCAATGAACCAGATCGTCCGACGTGTAGATCCCGCCGTTCGTCCGGACCCCCATGAGGTAATACCGCCCATTGAACTTCATCACCCCCGCGTCGG
>CAZEJA010000434.1:0-2731 GCA_964512215.1 uncultured Planctomycetaceae bacterium | reverse complement strand
GGATCGCTGCTGGTGGCCTTCATGGCCCGGCGCGGCGGGGCCCAGAGCATCGCGTCGGGGAAGGTCCTCTATCTGGGCGGCAGTTCGACGTTGCGGGCCAAGGGCGAGAGCCTCTATGGCGATGCGTCCGGCATCATGGCCCGCCATATGCCCTGGGTGGCTCGCTTCCGGCGTCTGCCCGAAGCGGACATCGCCGCGATCTCGAACTGGGAGGAGAAGGTCGACCGCATCGTCGATCGCCATCTCACCACGAACGTGCTGGCCGTCTGTGCCTGCCCGTCCTGGGCGGCGATGCTGTTCAAGCGCCTGCTCGAGGAAGCCCGCCGGCGCGGTCTGCCCGCCGAATCGGTGGGCGAGTTGTGGCCGGGCCTGAAGTTCTTCGTCTCCTACGGCATGGCGTTCGAGCCGTACCGCAAGGCCTTCGAGCAGTACGTCGCCCGCCCCGTCGAGTGCATCGACACCTACTCGTCCTCCGAGGCCGGTATGACGGCCATTCAGGAAGAGCCCGGCGGGCCGCTGCGACTGATCATCGACAACGGCGTGTACTTCGAGTTCATCCCCGCCGATCGGGCCGACGAGGAGAACCCGCCGCGCCTGCACATCGGCGAGGTCGAGACGGGACGGGACTATGCGGTGGTCGTCAGCACCAACGGCGGCATCTGGGCGTATCCCCTGGGCGACGTGGTCCGCTTCGAGAGCGTCGTGCCCCCGCGCATCGTCTTCTCGGGGCGCACGAAGATGTACCTCAGCGCCTTCGGCGAGCACGTCACGCTGGAAATGATCGAGAGCGCCGTGGCGGCGGCCTGCGAGGCGACGTCCGCCGTGGTGGCCGACTACACGGTGTGCCCGCGCTTCCCCAGCCCCGACCATCCGGTGCCCGCCCACCGCTGGCTGGTCGAGTTCGACCGCCCGCCGCAGGACGAGGCGACGTTCATGGCGGCCGTCGACGACAGCATCCGGCGCGAGAACGAGGACTACGACACGCACCGGACGGACGACTACGGCATGGTGCCCCCGATCCTGATCCCCCTCGCGAAGGGGACGTTCTACGCCTGGATGAAGCAGAAGGGCAAGCTCGGCGGGCAGCACAAGGTCCCCCGGGTCGCCCCCACGGACGAGATGGCCGACGAACTGCTCGCGATCTCGCAGTCGCTGTCAGGCGTCTGAGGCGCTCAAACAACAGGAGTCCACGGACCTGCCGGCCGGCAGGTAGGTTACACGGAGGCAGCTTGGAGCAGGCCCTGCTCCACGTACCACGCCGCCATCTCCCGCATGCCCTCGGCCAGCTCTACGCGCGGGCGGTAGTCGAGGTCCCGGACGGCCTTGTCCCAGCAGCACGTCCACCGCGGCTGCAGGGCGTCGCGGACCTTGCGCCGCGAAATGATCTGGGACTTGCCCGTCAGCGTCCACTTCAGTTCGCCGAACTCCCCCGCCAGGCGGGCGAGCAGCGCCGGAATCCGCAGCGTTCGCGGCCGCACGCCCAGGGCGCCGGCGATCGCATCGACCACGTCCCGCATCGTGTGCGTGCCGCTGCCGAGATAGTAGGTCTGCCCCGCGCCTGCCGGGGACGACGCGGCCAGCCACGTGCCCTCCACCAGGTCGGTCACGTGCACGAAGCTGAGTTGATTGGTCACCTTGCCCACCACGGGCACGCGCCGCCACCGTTGCGCCAGACGGAACAGCGAGAGGAAGTTCCGGTCGCGGGGCCCGTAGACGGCCGGCGGGCGGACGATCGTCGCCGCCAGGCGGTCGGCGACGGCGAGGACTTCGCGTTCCCCCGCCAGCTTGCTCGCCCCGTACCCGGCGAGGGGACGGGGCTCATCCGTTTCGGTCAGCGGCTCGGGCCCGGGCGTCGGGCCGGCTGCCGCCAGAGAACTGACGTAGACGAACCGGCCCACCCCGCCGACGCGGATCGTCGCATCCAGCAGTCGTCGTGTCGCCTCGGCGTTAACGGCGAGGTAGTCCTCCGCTCTCCGTGCCCGTGTGAGCCCGGCGACGTGGAATACGTAGTCCGTCCCCTCGACGGCGGCGGTCAGCGCATCGGGGTCGTCCAGCCCCACCGGGCGGATCTCGACGGGCAGGTCGCGAATCCAGACGGTGTCGCTCGTGGGGCGCGTCAGGCAGACCACGTCCAGACCTTCGGCCAGCAGCCTCTCGGCGAGGTGGCTGCCCACGAACCCCGTCGCTCCGGTTACCAGCGCCTTCACGCCGTCTCCTTGTCCTCATCGGGCTCGTCTCCGTCCCAGGACGGGCCCACCGCGATACGCTCGTTCAGCGCCGCCCAGTCCCGCCGCTGCCGTTCGGGAAGCGTCCCCGTCGAGCCGTCCAGGAACACCAGCCGTCGCCGCCCCGTCGCCGGGTCCCTGTTCAGATTACGCACAAACCGCCCCCGGGGACAGAACCAGTCGACGAATCCGGTCCGCGGGTCCCGCCGCAAGGAGAGGCCTTGGATGAGCCCCAGCCGACAGAGGAAGGTATACATGACCGTTGTGAAGTTGCCCAGGGAGTAGAGCACCAGCGCCTTGCGCGGACGTCCTGCGGCGTCGTCGAGGATACAGCCCGTCGGGTGTCGCAGCGCGGGCAGTTCGCGCATCTCGCCGCACGTTCGCTCATAGCCGTTCAGGAAGCAGACCTCGCTGGGCTGCTGCACGTGCGGGTGCGTGCCCAGGATCAGGTCGGCGCCCGCCCGGACGACCTCCCGCGCCACCTGCATGACGGCCGGCGTGGGGTA
>CAZEJA010000433.1:0-2754 GCA_964512215.1 uncultured Planctomycetaceae bacterium | reverse complement strand
CGACCAGCACTTCCGGCGGGAGGGGCGGCGCATCACGATGACGCTTGCGGCCCTGCCCAAGGACCAGATCGCCAAGGCGCAGACGGAAGGCAAGCCCAAGGCCCCCAAGCCGGCGCCCGAGGCGGCTGCGGCGCCCGCCGCTGCCGAGCCTGCCAAGGCTCCCGAGGCGCCCGCCGCTGCCGAGCCGACCAAGGCTCCCGAAGCGGCCCCGGCGCCCGCTGCCCCGCCGACCCCCGAGCCCCCCGCGGCTGCGGAGGCGCCGGAGGCATAGCGGTCGGCACGAGGTGCGGTCCAGCGGAACGGGCGACGACGGTCAGGGGAAGTCTACCCGCTTGCCTGCGCGGAGGGTGTCGGTGGTGTAGAGCGTCCCCCGCCAGCAGACGCCGCCGCGCCGGCGCCCCAGCAGACCCGCGCGGATCGTCAGGGCCGCCAGGATCGGCGCCGTCAGCGGCCCGAACAGCCCCGGCCACACCGGCTGGCGCCCCCACCGCGACCAGAGCACGATGCACACGACGAACGTCGTCGTCACCGCCGCTCCGACGCAGCCGATCCACCACAACTGCGAACACAGCAGCGGCAGCAGGCACAGCAGCGGTGAGAGTTCCAGCGCCAGCAGAATCCCCGCCATGGCGAACGTGCGGGCGAGGCTGAAGTTCGCCGCCGTCGCGTAGCCCTTCTCCGCCCCCCGCGCCGCCTCGCCCAGCGTGCGGTACCACTGGAGCTTCACGTCCTCGCCGGCTGTCACCGCCGCGCACTTCGCCCCCGAGCGCTTCATCATCATCCCCAGCCCGAAATCGTCCGCCACCTCCAGGCGCAGCCACTCGAAGCCTTCCGTCGCCTCCAACGCCTCCCGCCGCACCAGGTTCATCGCGCCGATGCCCAGCACGCGGTCCGAGTCGGGGGCGGGCACGTCCCACGGGCGTGTCACCAGAATGAAGTGGCGGATGAACACCGAGATCGACGAATCCACCAGCAGGCTCGTCGGCCACAAGCCCGGGAACCCCGCCACGTGGTCCAGCCCCTCTGCGACGCAGTACGCGATCGCCTTGCGGAACGCCGACGGCGAGAAGTGCACGTCGGCGTCCGTGAACAGCACGTACTCGCCGCTGGATTCGCGCAACCCGCGGTCCAGCGCGTGAACCTTGCCCAGCCAGCCTTCGGGAAGCTCCGTGATGTGGATGGCCCGCACGCGCTCGTCCTCGGCCGCGATGCGATCGATAATCTCGCCCGTCTCATCCGTCGAGCGGTCGTCGACCAGCACGATCTCCACGTCGGGATAATCCGTCGCCAGCAGCGTCCGCGCGGCGGCTTCGATCTTGTCCCCCTCGTCGCACGCGGGCACGACCACCGACAGCGTCGGCCACCGTTCCGGATGAGCGGGGGCGACTTCCTCCAGCCGCACCAACGAACGCACCAGCAGCGCCGCCCGCACCGACCACGTCCAATACAGAAGACCGATCAGCACATACGCGCCCGCGATGATGGCGACAGCGATCATTCCCCCTCCTGCTCGGGCTCGTCAAAGTGCTCGTCGGCTGGGTCGAGGGCGGGGACGCCGACGATGAGGACCCTAACGTCGCCGTGCGCGCGGTGGGCGACGCTCGGGGGAATCACGATGGTATCGCCCGGGGCGATCTCGACGCTGTCGTCGGCGATCTCCAGCGTGGCCCGCCCTTCCAGCACGTGGTAGATCTCCAGGCACCGCTTGTGGCAATGGCGGCGCGAATCGCGGATGGTCGTGATGTGCATGTTGGCCGCCGGCGTGTCGGCCCGCGTGACCATCCGCGTGCTCTGTCCGCACGGACAGGGCACCGTCGGGGCCTCGGCCAGCGGTCGGTGCAGGTACACCGCCCCGCTCAGCAGCGTCAGATCGTCACGATTCGGTTTGAGCATCGCTCGCCCTCTCGGATAGACTACGTGCACGGCGCTAGAATGATAAACGGAACACCAACAGATAGAAAGACGAGCAAAACGGGGACTGGCTCCGAAGCGAAGCGCCGGTGCCTGTACCCGCTTTGCGGCCAAGAGCGCACGATGGTACCCAGACCCTACATCCTCACCTCGATAATCCTGCTCGCCGGCATCGCGGGATGCGACGAGACCCCCCAGACGCCCTGCCCGACCGCCCGGCAGGAGACCCCCATGACGGAAGGCGAGTTTGCGGTGACAAAGACCGACGCGGAGTGGCAGGCCCTGCTCACGGAGGAGCAGTATCAGATCCTCCGCCAGGCGGGCACCGAACGGGCCTTCACGGGCAAGTACTGGGACGAGAAGAGCCCGGGCACGTACCTCTGCGCCGGCTGCGGGCAGAAGCTGTTCATCTCCGAGACGAAGTTCGAATCCGGCTGCGGGTGGCCGAGCTTCTTCCAGCCGGCTTCCGCCGACTGCATCGTCGCCCGCCCGGACCACAGCCACGGCATGACGCGGACGGAGATTCTCTGCAGCCGCTGCGGCGGGCACCTCGGGCACGTCTTCGAGGACGGGCCCAAGCCCACGGGCCTGCGCTACTGCATCAACTCCGCCTCGTTGAAGCTGGAGAAAGCCGAGGGGCAGTAGCACGCGGAGTTGGGGGACTCACGAAAGGACGGGAGATGACGCGTCGACTGCAGACCTTGGCGACCGTGACGGTGATGGGACTGACGAGCGTGCTGGCGGCAGCAGGCGAGCTGTACGTCGCCCCCGGCGGCGATGATGCGGATCCCGGAACGCGGGACAAGCCCCTGGCTACGCTGGGGGGCGCTCGGAACGTGGTGC
>CAZEJA010000432.1:0-2762 GCA_964512215.1 uncultured Planctomycetaceae bacterium | reverse complement strand
ACGCCGCCGTCTTTCTCGAAGTAGACGACCTCGACCGGATCGAGGTTGTGCAGCAGCCCGAAGTAGTGGTCGAAGCCCTGCTTGCGCGGCAGGAACGGCGGGTGGAAGCCGAGGTGCCACTTGCCGATGCAGGCGGTGGCGTAGCCGCTCGCCTTCAGCAGCTCGGCGATGGTCAGCTCGTCGGCGTGCAGCCCGTTGCGGGAATCGGCCCGCTGGACCCACGCCGCCAGGCCCACGCGCCGGGGGTAGCACCCGGTGAGCAGTCCCGCCCGCGACGGGCTGCAGATCGGGGCGGCCGCGTAGTAGCTGGTGAACCGCACGCCCTCGGCGGCCATGCGGTCGATCCGAGGCGAGTCGAACTCCTTCCCGCCGTAACAGCCGAGGTCGTAGTAGCCCTGGTCGTCGACGAGGATGAAGATGACGTTGGGCTTGTCGGCCGACGGGGCGGCGGGGGCTTGCGGCGCCGCAGCGCCGAGCAGCACGAAACACGCGATAGCGATCCTGCGCATGAGCGGGACTCCTTAGCGACGATGGCGGGTGGGCGTGCCCGCCTTAGCATGCCATTTCGCGGGAACGATCCGCGCGGTGACGGTCGCAGCCGAGACGGGCCTGGTCAGGCGGATGCCGATGCGGGTGGGGAGGGAGCGGGACTTCACATCCTCCTCCAGTCGCTCGGCGACGACGGTGAAGGCCTGCCCGCCCGTGTCCAGTTCGACGCGGACGGCCCGCCTGGTGTCGTGGATCAGCAGCGACGTGGGCGAGGTCTGCTTCCAGGCGCCCAGCGTGACGAAGGCGGTTTCGAACGTCTGCGGCGTGGTGAAGGCCACCTCGTCGGTGACGGTCAGCGACCCGTCGCCCTCGCGCGAGTAGACGAACGTCCGCTGCAGCTTGCGGAGTTCTTTGACGGCGTAGGCGCTGCTCAGATCGATCGCGAACGTGTCGGCTGTGTCGGTGAACTCCGCCCGCAGCACTTCGCCGCGGGCCTTGCTGCCGGGGCTCTGCAGCTTGCCCGCCACGACGGGCACGGGGTGTCCGAACGAGTTGAGCACCTTGCTGACGTAGCGTTTCGAGCTGAAGGTCCGCGCCGTGTAGACCTCCGAGCCGGGGTCGAGCAGGACCGGTGTATTCTCGACGACGAGCACATACGAGCCGACGTCATTGTGGTTGTGATGCTCGGCGTTGTGCCCGCCCTTGAGGGCGACGCCGATGCGGCAGGGCGTCTTCGGCGCCGGGCGGCAGACGAGCACCCCCGCGTCCTTGAACCACGAGCGGATGCCCGGACCGGCGTATTTCTCCTTCGCAGGCGGCGCGGCCGTGGCGGCGTTCGGGAACGAGTACATCAACGCCGTGTTCAGGAAGCTGCTCGGCGCGACCATAATGCCATCGTCGGCGGGATCCGCGCCGAGCCCGTATCGCCGCGCGAGATAGTGCATCGTCCGGGACGAGGCGCGCGCGTTAACGCTGCAGTCGGCGAACGCGGGCGACACGCCGCCGATGATCACGATGTTCAGCGGGAACAGCGCGGGCGCCCGAACACGTTCGGCCGTCATCGGGTCGACCCGCCCTCCCGTCGCCTGGCGGATCGATTCGCACAGCAGAATGTAGTGCCCGAACCCGTAGCTCCAGTACCCCAGCCCCTCGCTGCAGTAGCCGTCCGCCGTGAAGCCGTTGAGGAAGTTCTCCGACAGTCGCACGGCTGCGACGATGTACTCGGCGCGCCGCTGCTGCGATTCGATCAGCGCCAGCGCCGCCCCGGTGACGTTCGCCTGGCAGACGGCGTTCCAGTTGTTCGTGCCCTGCATCCACCCGTTCCGCCCGCGCCGACCGGTCAGCATGTCGTGATACGGGTCGAAGATGAACTTCCCGACCTTCTCGCGGATGAGTGTCCGCGCGGCGGCGCTGAGCTTGTCGCCCAGCAGCCAGTCCGCCAGGGCGAGCGTGTTGCCCACGTACGACGAACCCAGATCGATACTGACGCTCTGCTGCTTGAAGTTCCGCAGCGACCGGTCGTGGGCAGGCATGACCCACGTCTTCTCAGCGCAGATGGCCGCGATGACTTCTTCGAGGTGCGGGAGGAAGCGTCCCTGGTTCTCGACGCATTCGGCGCGCGTGAGATCGCCGATGCGGCTGCGGCGCTGCGAGGCGACCCTCTGCCATCGCGTGCGGTTGCCCGTGCGGGAGAAGTCCAGGTACAGCTCATCCGTCGTCTCGGGCAGGGGCGTCTTGATCAGGGCGCGGACCTGTCGGACGGTGGCGGCGTACGCGGGCAGGGCGGCGAGGGCGTCCCACGCCTTGCGGTCGGTGATCGGGCGCCCGAACCCTCGCGGCCGGGCCGGCAGCAGAGGGACGATCTTCTTCGATTCGGTGCGCAGCTCGTCCGCCGTCACGTCGACTCTCTTTCGGGGCGCGGCGGACATCGTCTCGGGCGGGGTCAGGCAGATCGTGACAAACAGGGCGACAAGACACGGAAGACATCTCATAGCGGCGATCCTTCTGTCAGACGCTACGGCGGCAAGGCCTGTACGATACCCGCGCAGCCGACGGTTGCATAGCCCCTCCACGCCGTGGGGCGGCCTGCTCGTTGACGGCGGCGCGCGGAAATGCCGCCCGCCTGCCGTTGCATTCCCTGTCGGCCCAAGCTACCTTCGGTCCAGTCGCCCCCGGCGGGCGCCGCACGAGAAGGCGAGGTCCCGATGGACGCAGCCGTGGACATCTACCTGGGGGACAATCTCGAAGTTCTGAAGAGCTTCGCCGATCAGTCC
>CAZEJA010000431.1:0-2790 GCA_964512215.1 uncultured Planctomycetaceae bacterium | reverse complement strand
CATCGCCCCCCAGAACGTGAAAATCGAGGACGTCCGCGAGCAGTTCCGCGCCGCCCTGCTGGAGCGGAACGTGCTGGAACTCCAGCCGAAAATCCTGCAGCGCCTGATCCAGAAGGCCAACATCGAATACGTGCACCCCATCCTGAAACGCCAGGCCGCTCAGGGGAAACAGCCATGACCGAAGAATGGACTCTCGACGTCTCCCCGCGACTGCGGCGCCTGCCCCCCTACCTGTTCGGGCGCCTCAACGCGCTCAAGCACCGCCAGCGCGTCGACGGCGTGGACGTCATCGACCTGGGCATGGGCAATCCGTCCGATCCGCCGCCGCAGCAGGTCATCGACAAGCTGTGCGAATCGGCGCAGGATCTGCGCAACCACCGCTACTCGGCCTCCGCGGGCGTCTACAACCTGCGGCGCGACGTAGCCGTGCTGTACGAGAGGCTCTACGGCGTGACACTCGACCCGGAGAAGGAAGTCATCGCCGTGATCGGCTCGAAGGAGGGCTTCTCGCACCTGTGCCTGGCCATGATGGGACCGGGCGATACGGCCATCGTGGGCGACCCGTTCTTCCCGATCCACGTGTACGGCGTGGCGCTGGCGGGCGGGAACGTCCTGAACGTGCCCCTCGGAAACGACGAGCACTTCCTCAAACGCATCAGCTACGTGATGGAGCACCTCTACCCCACGCCGAAGTTGCTGATCCTGAACTACCCGCACAACCCGACGGCCATGACCGTCGACGACGTGAGCTTCTACGAGGCCGTCGTCGACCTGGCCAAGCGGACGGGGATCATGGTGATCCACGACTTCGCGTACGGGCGGACGTGCTTCGACGACTACACCGCGCCGTCGTTCCTGCAGGCCCGCGGCGCGCGGGACGTCGGTGTGGAATTCGTCACGATGTCCAAGCCCTACAGCATGGCTGGCTGGCGGATCGGCTTCTGCGTGGGCAACGCGGAGATGATCCGCGCGCTGGGGACGATCAAGGGCTACTACGATTACGGCATCTTCACGCCGATCCAGATCGCGAGCATCATCGCGATGCGCCATTGCGACGACGACGTCGCGCAGCAGTCGAAGATCTACGAGCAGCGGCGCGACGTCGTGGTCTCCGGGCTGCGGAAGATCGGCTGGGAGGTCGAAAGTCCGCGGGCGAGCATGTTCGTCTGGGCGAAGGTCGCCGAGCAGCACCTCGCGGGGCAGGGCACGATCGACTTCGCGCTGCGCCTGATGGAAGAGGCTGAGGTCGCCGTCGCGCCGGGGCGGGCGTTCGGCGAGAACGGCGAGGGCTATGTCCGCATCGCGCTGGTGGAGAACGACCTGCGCCTCAAGCAGGCGATTCGACAGATGGACCGTGCCCTGAACAAGGGCATCAAGGCCCCGTCCGCGACGAAACTGAAACGCAAGCAGGCCGGCAGTTAGGAGGCGTCCCGGGCGCGCCGAGGGGCGACCGGACGCCATCACCTCATGGGACGGCGACGATACGGCACGTTCACCGGCGGCATTGATCTGCCGGACGACAAGCAGCCCGCCGCGGACATCCCCATCCGCCGGTGCGGGGCGCTGCATCGACTCCGCGTGCCGCTGGCGCCCTGTGGGGGACCGCCCGCCGAACCCGTCGTCCGCCCCGGCCAGTGCGTCTCGGCCGGCGATCTGCTCGCCCGGGCCGACGATGATGAGGCGGTCGACATCCACGCACCCCTGTCCGGGCAGGTCGGGGCGGTCGTGACGGCCGACACGCCCGAGCCCGGCGGCTTCGAACCCCGCCCCGCGATCGAGATGATCCACCTCGACACCCCCCGGGCGATCGGGCCGGTCCATCCGAGTTTCCACTGGGAATCCGCCGACGAGCAGGCGCTGCGAGACCGCATCGGCGCCGGATCGCTGGTCACCTGCCACCGCCACGCCCGCCCGCTGACGCAGTGGATCTCCGCCGCCCGCCAGGCGCCCTGCAGGCTGCTGGTCTGCAACGTCATGGAAGGCCAGCCCTACATCTCGGCCGGGCATCGCATGCTCGTCGAGCACGGCGACCAGATCGCCGCGGGACTGGCCATGCTCGAACGCGCCGTCGGCGCCGACGAAGCCGCCATCGTCGTCGACCAGCGGCGCACGGGGGACTACGTCCGCGTGGTGGGCTTCGCCTCGACGCACGACATCGACCTGATCGCCCTGCCCCACAAGTACCCCATCGGCGCCGACGCGATTCTCGCGTACGTGCTGACGCGGCGCGAGGTGCCCCTGGGCGGCGGGACAATGGACATCGGCGTGGCCGTCACCGACGCCGCGACGTGCCTGGCCGTCTATCGCTGGGTCGCGGGGGGCTTGCGCCCCACCGGACGCGTCGTCACCGTCGCGGGCCCGCGGGTCGAGCGCCCGGGCAACGTCTACGTCCCCTTCGGCGCGACGTGCGCCGGCCTGGTCGAGGGCGCCGCCGGAACAGTCCTTCACGGCGGACCGATGGTGGGCATGCGATGCACCGGCGACGCCGTCGTCACCGCGACGACCGACGCGGTGCTGGCCGTCCCCGTCTCGGCGGCGCCGCCGCCCAGCCCGTGCATCCGCTGCGGCTGGTGCACCGACCACTGCCCCGCCCGCTTGAACGTGTCGGCCTTGAACGACGCCTTCGAGCTGGGGCAGATCAAGCAGGCCCGGCGACTCGGCGCCGTCGTTTCCGCCAACGATATCCGCCCTGCCGTGAAGGAGCAGGTCGAAAGCCTCGGCGCGGAGTTTGTCCAACTGGAACTCGACACAGCTACGGCTGAGGACAAGGGCGGATACGCCAAGGAAATG
>CAZEJA010000430.1:0-2813 GCA_964512215.1 uncultured Planctomycetaceae bacterium | reverse complement strand
TCCGCCGGATCTTCTCCAGCCGGGCGATCGGGCTCTCACCCATGGACTGGCTGGCGTAGTCCCCGTTGATCTCCATGGCCCCGCCATCGGTCGTATCCTCAAGCCTGATGGAATCGGACGCATCCAGCAAGCCGGAGCCGTTGATGTACCCGTTCGCCACCCCGTCCTGATCGGTGTCAGGCAGCAGACCCAGTTCATCGACGGTGTGTGTGCCGCCCGTGTGCATGAAAGCGCCCGCGCCCGACTGGCCGATGATGGCGCCACCGGTGGTCGCCAGAGACCCCGCGCGGATCAGGTACGTTCCTGCAGCGCCTGCGCTCTCGCCCAGCCGGAGCGTGCTGTCCCCGGTCTGTATGGACGTGGGCGGCACGACCATGCCCATGACGACTCGCTGCTCAAAATCTTTCCCGAGTTTCTCGCCGTCTCGGACGACCACGCCCCGGGCATGTCCTTCGACCCCGGAATCCACCGCGCCATTCACGTTGAGGAACCCGCCGGAGAGGTTGTACACGCTCCTGCCGACCTTGCTTCCCTTGCCGTCGTCCAGAGTCGTCAAGCCCGACGCCTTGCCACCGACTTCCCCGCGCGACACGCCTTGCTCGTTGTGCCCCCGGATTCGGAAGAACGTGTCAGCCGACGCGGAGTTGATGTTGAGCTTCCCGTCCGTCACCGTGACCCCATCCCGCCCGTTCCGTCCCCGCCCGCGGTATTCGTGCGTAACCACGTCGCCCGCCCCGAGGGCAAGACCGAGGTCCGTCTCCCGGCGCAGGTCGCCATCCCGAAGGGCGAGCCCGCCCGGGCCAGTCACGTCCGCCGTGCCGCTGTCCAGCGCCAGTCCGCCCCGGAAGTCCCGCCATCCCCTCGCCGCCTCCTCCTTCGTACCGAGGAGACCGCGGAGTTCATCCCCCGACAGATCGACCCCACCGGCGACGTTCACATTGAACTTGCCGCTGACGTCGACGAGTTCCATCCGCACGTCGTAGCGTTTGTCGTTGACCGTGATCGACGAGTCGCTCAGGTCCGGGACTACCTTGTACCCGTCCACCTTCAGACCCACCGTGCCGTTACCGGACCCGCTTGTCGGGACGAGGTAATTGGTGATGTCATCGTGGAGCGTCACTTCACTTCCGGACTCCCAGTTGTAGGACGATTTCGACCCCGGCGACACGCGGCGGCCTTTCTCATCCTCCTCGAAGTACTTGCGCACGTTCCCGTTGTACGTGTAGTTCCACGTGCCCAGTCCGCTCCCGTCCGGTCGGCGGTGGCCGGGGGGAAGGAGGACCGTGTCTTCATTGCGCACTGCGCCTTGGTTGGTGAAGACCCGGCTGAGGGTGGGTATCTTGCTGAGCACGGGCGTTGCAGCCTCGCTCGAGAAGTTGCCGCCCAGCAGCAGCGTCCCGCCATCGGGGACGGACACGGTGGTCTCGATCCCCTGCAGGCCGGTCGTGACGTAGTCGACGTCCTCCAACCGCCCCGCCGGCTGGAGCAGGGGCGAGTGGACGCGGACGGGCAGCGTCCGCAGAACACTCGCGCGCCAGTCGCGCCGGACAGTCGGCGGCGGCAGCACAGGCCGAGGCGTCGGCGTGATCGGCGCCGGGAGCGGCTCGGGGACGACGGTGATCGTCTCCGGGCACGGATAGAGGGCCCAGTGGTCCTTGCGCCCGCGGTCGACGTTGTACTCGCGGTACATCTTCTCGTTCTCGAGCACCAGCAGCGAGGTAAAGGGCGACATCACGTACATCGCCTTGCTCAGCGTCACGATCCGGTCGTGGTTGCGGTTGCGGTCCTCGGCCAGCAGGCGGTCGATCTCCAGGCGGGTCCAGATCCGCGGCAGGTAGTTCGCCCCGCCCGCGACGTCGCCGACGGGCACGTCCACCGTCCAGTTCTTGCCCCCCAGCATGCCGTGCACGGTCAGCACGTCCGGCAGCGGCGCGGACTGATCCGTCTTCAGGATCGCGCAGAGTTCCTCGCCCTGCGCGAGCGACTCGTTGTGGGTCAGGAACGTCCCCGCCGCCCCGGAGGCGACGTCGACGCGAACGTTGAGCAAGCGGGGCGTGTTGAGCGTCGAGAGCAGCTCGAACGCCCGCCACGCGACCTTCTCGTCGGGGTTGATCTGCGTGTAGTAGCCGCCCGTCTTCGCGGCGGCGGACTTCATGAAGCTCCGCGACCACCGCTTGCCGACGCCCACGCCGACATACGTCACGTCGTCGGGCACACGCCGCAGCAGGGCCGCCTCGTCGCGATCGCCCAGCACGGGCAGGGCGGAGCCCACGTGCACGAGGTGTGCGTTGCTTCCGCGAATCAGCAGCGGAGCGGCCGCCTCCAGAGCGCCGGCCAGGTCCAGCGACCCGATCAGTTGCACGCCCTCCAGAAACGCGACGGCCCGATGAACGCCGTCCCGCGTCGCGCGGGCCACGCCCCGCTTCGGGTACACCGTCCGCCCCGTCCCGGCGGCCAGGATGAGGAACGTGTCCTTGTGTTCGGCGTTGCTCAGCATGCCGCGGACCACGTCGATCTGCGTGCGGGCCAGCAGCGGGTCGCGGTCGGCGGACGACTCGAACAGGAACACCCAATGCCGCTTCTCGCGCCGCTCCGTCGTCGGGAGCTTCGGCCGGAAGCGGACCATGAAGTACCGCTCGTTCTCGTAGGCCGCCGAGGAGAACTTCGCCTCCCCCGCCGCCCCCGCGCCGGGCGCGTAGTCCGGCAGGCGAACGACCACGTCGCGGTCAAGCCGCACGTCGGCGTCCTCGGCGTCGAGCAGCAGGTCGCCGCCGGCGCCCGCTGCGCCCATCACGTGCGAGTCGCACGACCAC
>CAZEJA010000429.1:0-2817 GCA_964512215.1 uncultured Planctomycetaceae bacterium | reverse complement strand
CCCCGCAGGCCCTTACTCATGGAGGAATTCCACCATGAGTAAGGGCCTGCGGGGAGTCACCCTCTACACCGACGGCGGCGCCAGGGGCAATCCCGGCCCGGCCGGCGCGGGATTCGTCATCCGCACCGACGACGACGGGGAGGTCCTCTACGAGAAGGGCCTGTTCCTCGGGAAGGCGACCTGCAACGTCGCGGAATACCGCGGCTTGCTGGCCGGGCTCGAGACGGCTGCCCAACTCGGCGCTACCGAAGTCACCGTCGTCAGCGACTCCGAACTGCTCGTCCGCCAGATGAACGGGCAGTACCGCGTCAAGAGCCCGAACCTCCAGCCGCTGTATGCGGAGGCAAAACACTTGTCCAAGGCGTTCGAGGTGTGTACGTTCACGCACGTCCGGCGCGAGAACAACACGCACGCCGACCGCCTGGTCAACGAGGCGATCGACCTCCGCCAGGACGTTACCTGACTCGCGGGGCGTCGCCGCGCGGCGCTGCGAGCCCTCGCATAGCGGAACCGAACCGTGGCGCTTTTCTCCGAACAGTTCATCCAGCACGTCGCGCAGGCGACCGACATCGTCGAGGTCGTCGCCCAGTACGTCGCCCTCAAGAAACGCGGCAAGGAGTTCGTGGGGCTCTGCCCGTTCCACGATGACAAGCGCCCGTCGATGTACGTCTCCCCCGCCAAGCAGATCTTCAAGTGCTTCGCGTGCGGCGCGGGGGGCAGCGTCTACCAGTTCCTCATGCGCCACGAGCGGATGAGCTTCCCCGAAGTCGTCCGCACCCTCGCCGAACGGGCCAACATCCCCCTGCCTCGCGATACCGAGGCGGCCCCGGTCCCGCAGGGACTGAGCAGGAACGAACTCGTCGCGCTGTCGACCTTCGCGGCCCAGTTCTTCCGCGACCAGCTCGGCGGCGACGCCGGCAAGGGCGCGCTGGACTACGCCCTGCAGCGCGGGCTGTCCGAGGAATCCATCCGCCGCTTCGGGATCGGCTACGCGCCGGACTCGTGGGATGCCCTGCTCGGGGCGGCCCGCGTGAAAGGCTTCACCGAGGAGCAGATCGTCGCGGCGGGGTTGGCGATTCAGAAGGAAACCGGCGGGCTGTACGACCGGTTCCGCAATCGCCTGATGTTCCCGATTATCGACCCCGGCGGACGGGTGATCGCCTTCGGCGGTCGGGCCCTGAGCGAGCAGGACCGCGCCAAGTACCTCAACTCCCCCGAGACGTCCCTGTTCGACAAGTCCGGGCAGTTGTACGGCGTGAACTGGGCCCGCAAGGGCTTCGACGCGTCCGGACAGGCCGTCGTCGTCGAGGGCTATCTCGACGTGCTCATCCCCCACCAGGCCGGCGTCGACAACGTGGTCGCCACACTCGGGACGGCCCTGACGGAGCGGCACGTCCGCCTGCTCGGGCGGTACGTCGGTGAGGTGGTGCTCGTCTTCGACGCCGACGTCGCGGGCGCCGCCGCGACGGAGCGGGCGCTCGAAGTCTTCCTCGCCCAGCAGGTGAACGTCCGCGTCGCGACGATCCCGGCCGGCAAGGACCCGTGCGACTACTGCCTCGCCGAAGGCGCCGATGCCTTCCGCACGCTCATCGCCGAAGCGCCCGACGCCCTGCAGTACGTCTGGGAGCGCCGTCTCGAACAGTACAAGGCCGCCGGGAGCGATCTCGCCGGACGGCGACGGGCCATCGAGGACTTCCTCCGCCTCGTCGCGACGTCCGGCGCGTACGGCGCAATCGACGAAGTCCGCCGCGGGCAACTCGCCCAGCACATCGGGCACATCCTCAACGTCGCCCCCGAGGACCTCCAGCAGCGCATGCGGGCCCTGGCCCGGCGGGCCCGGGCTGCGGCGCCTGCCGACGTCCCGCAGGCGTCCCGCGCGAGCGAGCGGACCGACCTCGATCCCGCGGAGCGACAGTTGATCGAGGTCCTCCTCAATCGCCCGGACCTGTTCGACCACGCAGCCGAGCGCCTGGATCCTCGCGACTTCACCAGCGCCGACCTGCAGGCGATCGCCACGCGGGCATGGGCGCTCGCCCAGGATGGCACGCTGACGCTCGAGGGGCTCATGAACTCCCAGGAAATGTCCCCCTACGCCAGTCTGCTGGCGGACCTGGCCTTCGCGGGCGAGCAGCGCGGCAACTACGAGCCCACACTCGCCGGGGCGGTCGAGCACATCCTCCGCCGGCGCGACCGCTCGGAAGTCCAGCAGCTCAAGTCTGGGGACCTCAGCGACGAGAAGCTGCGCCAACTCAGCCAGCGCCTCGGCGACACTGACCTCCGCAAACATCCCAAGACCCGCTAGGCTCCCGGCCGCCGCGAGCGGACCCCCTTGACACGGGCGCACGGGCGGGGAGAATCATTCCAGAAGTGCGTGACGGACGCGAGCCGGATGCGCCCGGAACTCGATCATCTCCGCACAGGAAGGGGTGCATCGTGACGAGAAGCAGAACACGTGGGATGCTTACCGCGGGGCTGGCCTGGTGCTTCGCGGCCTCGGCGGGTTGGGCCGCCGATCCCTACGCTGGATTGAGTGTGTCCGAGAGAGTCCGACGGGAAAACGACCCGGTCTACCAGCGGCTCCTGCAGATCCAGCGCGAGTTGGAGCCCATTCCGCAGATCGCCAAGCTCAAGCAGGTGGCCGCCCACCCCGAGAATCTCTCCGACGGCGATCTCCAGAAGGTGCACGATTTCGCCGTCCGGTCGCGGGTGAAAGCGAACAAGAAGTGGAAGCACGTAGAGGAGATGTTGAGGCAGCAGAAGTTCGCTACCGTCAACATCACGGGGCGCGTGGTGGCGCAGACGCTGACCGCGGCGGGG
>CAZEJA010000428.1:0-2818 GCA_964512215.1 uncultured Planctomycetaceae bacterium | reverse complement strand
GTGTACGTCGCCGTCTTCGACACGCCGCGCGTCGTGCTGCGATACGACAAGACGGGCAGGCTGCTGGGGCGGATCGGCGAGAAGGACGAGGAGCGGAACATTCCGGGCTTCTTCGTGCCGAGCCCGTACTTCGACCTCGCAATGGCCCCGGACGGGCTGCTGCGAGTGGCCGACACCGGGCGGCGGAAGATCGAGGCCTACACCTCCCGCGGCGATCTGGAACTGTCGTGGGGCGAGTCGTCCACGGCCATCGAGGGCTTCGCGGGCTGCTGCAACCCCGTGAGTTTCGCGATCCGCCCGGACGGCGGATACGTGACGGCCGAGAAAGGCATCACCCGCGTGAAGATCTACGACGAGGCCGGCGCGTTCGAGGGCGTCGTCGCCGCACCGTCCCTGTTCCGCGAGGCGTCGGACGCCTCCGCGCTGGACGTCGCCGTCGACTCGCGCGGGCGCGTGCTGGTGCTGGACCCGGACCGCTCCGCGGTGCGGGTGTTCCTCCGAAAGAAGACACATGAGTAGCAACCGAAACAAGACCAGCCGTCGCGAGTGGCTGCGGACGGTCGGGCGCGGCGCGGGTCTGGCGGGCCTGGCGGCGCTGGGCGTCGTGCTGACCGCACGCGAGGGCGATGCCTGCATCGCCGACGGCGCCTGCCACACCTGCCGCATCCTCGGACGATGCGACCTGCCCGAAGCGCGATCCGCTCGCCGGACGGACGCGAAACGGCAAGCCGGACAGCTTCGAGAGAGACCGTAACGATGGACACCACAGAACCGACAATCACCCGACGCGGTCTGCTGCGACGGATCACGTGCGGCGCGGGCCTGGTCGGGCTCGGCGGACTGGGCGCGACGCTCGCCGCCCGGTCCGGGCGCAAGCAGATGCGCTGGCAGCTCGATCCGCACAAGTGCATCAACAGTTCCGCCAACTCCTCCGCCGACCGCACGTGCAACAACTGCGCGTCGCTCTGCGTGCTCCAGCCGTCCGCGGTCAAGTGCGTGCAGGTCTTCGAGATGTGCGGCTACTGCGACCTGTGCACGGGCTACTTCGATCCCGAGCCCAACGACCTGAACACCGGCGCGGAGAACCAGCTCTGCCCCACCGGCGCGATCATCCGCCGCTTCGTCGAGACGCCCTACTTCGAGTACACCGTCGACGAAGACCTCTGCATCGCCTGCGGCAAGTGCGTCAAGGGCTGCATCGCGTTCGGAAACGGATCGCTGTTCCTGCAGGTCAACCAGGACCTCTGCGTGAACTGCAACGACTGCGCGATCGCCGCGGGCTGCCCCGCCGACGCGTTCGTCCGCGTGCCCGTCGACGCACCGTACCTCCTCAAGGGATCGGAGAACCATCCTTGATGCGGCGGGCCCCGGTCATTCTGTTCCTGCTTGCCGTAGCGGCGACGTCCTTCGGCGCGGACGAACCGCGCTTCCCGCCGCCGGAATTCACGACGCACAAGATGCCCGACGTGAAGGTCGCCCCGCCGCCGCCCGACGCGTACGAGTACGTCGACCTGGCCGTCCTCGTCGGGGCCCTGGCGCTGGCGACCTACCTGGGGCTCGTCCTGCGGCGCCGCCGGGCGCTGTTCGTGCTGGCGATCTTTTCGCTGGCGTACTTCGGCCTCTGGCGCGGCGGATGTGTCTGTCCCATCGGGGCGATCCAGAACGTCGCCCGCGCCCTGTTCGACGGCGGCTACGTCCTGCCCGGAACCGTCATCGCGATCTTCCTCCTTCCGCTCGTCGCGACGCTGCTGTTCGGGCGGGCGTTCTGCTCGGCCGTCTGCCCGCTGGGCGCCATTCAGGACCTCGTGCACGTCCGCACCGTCCGGGTGCCCGGGTGGATCAGCGCCGCCCTGCGACTGGCGGCGTACCTGTATCTCGGCGCCGCCGTCCTGTTCGCGGCCACCGGTAGCGCCTTCCTGATCTGCCAGTACGACCCGTTCGTGGCGCTGTTCCGCCTGAGCGGCAGCTTCAACATGATCGTCCTGGGCCTGTGCTTCCTGGTGATCGGGGCGTTCGTGGGTCGCCCGTACTGCCGGTGGCTGTGCCCGTACGGCGTGCTGCTGGGGTGGGCGTCGGTGGTGTCGTGGCGGCGCGTGACGATCACGCCCGACGAGTGCATCCGCTGCCGCCTGTGCGAGGATAGTTGCCCCTTCGGTGCGATCCGTGAAGCCGACGCCGACCGCCCCGCCCCGCCGCGGTCGGAAGGCAAGCGGCGCCTGGCGGCGCTGCTGGCGTTGCTGCCCGTGCTGATCGCCGCCGGCGGTGCCATCGGCTGGGGCGCGGGGCATTCGATGGCCCGCCTGGACACGACGGTCCGCCTCGCCGACCGCGTCGAACTGGAGCAGACCGGCGAGGTCAAGGACCTCACCGTTGCCAGCGAAGCGTTCTACACCACGGGACAGCCCCCCGAAGAACTCCAGGCGACGGCCGACAAGAAAGAGCGGAGCATCGAGCGGGGCGCGATCCTCCTCGGCGCGTTCGTGGGACTGGTCATCGGCCTGAAGCTCATCGCCCTGTCCGTGCGGCGCAAACGCGAGGACTACGAAGCCGACCGCACCACCTGCGTCGCCTGCGGACGGTGCTTCGAGTTCTGCCCCATCGAGAAGAAGCGCCGCGGCGAGATCGCCTCGGGCGAGGGGGCGACGGCATCGTGACCCGCAAGACAGACAACCCGGCGCGCACGGCGGCGGTCTTCCGGGCCGCGGTGGCTGCGTCGATCCTCGCGGGGGTCTTCTGCGGGATCGTCTGCGTGCAGTTGGTCCTCGCGCGGCGCGGGGCCGCGGCGGCCGACCCCGTCGACGCGCCGCAGATCGCCGAG
>CAZEJA010000427.1:0-2832 GCA_964512215.1 uncultured Planctomycetaceae bacterium | reverse complement strand
AGCTGCCGGAGCCGGTCCGTATGTTCGGCCGTCCGTGCTGGACGGCGGGGCGGAGTCGCGACCGGTCGCCGTGCTGTCCGGACCGTCCATCGCTCCCGAAATCGCGGAGAAACTCCCCGCGACCGTCTCCGTCGCCGCCAGCGACGAAGCCCTCGCGCGGAGCATCCAGGAGGCGATCGCCCGCCCGTACTTCCGCGTGTATACGAACGCCGACCTGATCGGCGTGGAGATCGCCGGGGCGACCAAGAATGTTATCGCCATCGCCGCGGGCGTCCTCGACGGGCTCGCGATCGGCAGCAACGCGAAAGCGGCGCTGCTGACGCGGGGACTGGCGGAGATCACCCGCCTGGGCGTGGCGGCCGGGGCGGAGGCGGCGACCTTCGCGGGGCTCGCGGGCACAGGCGACCTGGTCACGACGTGCTTCTCGCCCGTCGGGCGGAACCGGTCGTTCGGCGAAGCGATCGGGCGGGGGCAGACGGTCGACGAGGCGCTGGCTGCGACCGAGTCGGTCGTCGAAGGCGTGGCGACGACGCGGAGCGTGTTGGCGTTGGCGGCGAAGCTCGGCGTGGAGATGCCGATCACGCAGGCGGTCCATGATGTGCTGTTCGCGGGGCAGACGCCGGCCGAGGCGATTGCGGGATTGATGCAGCGACCGCCGAAGGCGGAGACGTAGGAAGTACTCAGCAGTCAGCACTCAGCACTCAGCCACGGCAGAAGAAACGGCTTTCGGCTTTCAGCTTTTCATTCTCCCCCCGTCTCGTCTACACTCCCCAATTATGAACGCCATCGTGATGATTCCTGCGAGGTATGCGTCGAGCCGGCTGCCGGGAAAGCCGCTGCTGGCCGAGACGGGCAAGCCGCTGATTCAGCACACCGTCGAGTCGGTGTCAGCGGCCGAGCGGGTGGACCGCGTCGTGGTCGCGACGGACGATCAGCGGATCGTGGACGCCGTGACGGGCTTCGGGGGCGACGCGGTCATGACGTCGGAGCGGTGTCGCACGGGTTCGGACCGGCTGGCCGAGGCGGCGGAGACGCTGGGGCTGTCCGACGACCAGATCGTCGTCAACGTGCAGGGCGACGAGCCCGAGATGACGGCTGACTGCGTGGACGTGCTGGTCGGGCTGCTGAGCGATACCGACGCCGAAATCGCCACGCTCGCCACACCGATCACGCCGCAGGAGGCCGAGCAGGTCAACATGACCAAGGTCGTCTGCGATTCCCGCGGGATGGCGATGTACTTCTCCCGGGCGAAGATCCCGCACGACCGTGACGGCGACACGGAGGTGCAGTACCTGTTGCACCACGGCATCTACGCCTATCGCGTGGGGTTCCTGAAGCAATTCACGAAGCTGCCCTCCACGCCGGCCGAGCAGGCGGAGAAGCTCGAGCAGCTCCGCGCCCTGGAGCACGGGTTCCGGGTCGCCGTCGGCGTGGTCGACTACCGCGGCGCCCGCATCGACACGCCGGAGGAATATGCCGAGTTTGTCGAGCGAATCAGTAAACGTTAACACAGGTATTAGACGCACGCATCTTGTCCGGCAGGAGGGCGTGCGGTAAGGTGTATGTCCATGAGCGAAGCCATGGATATGCTACGGTCCATCAAGGACCGTACGGATGAAACGGAGTTTTACACCCCCATCCCCGACGGCTACCAGTTGGGGTCCGTCAAGTACGTCGCCGTCTTCGGTACGGTGATGAGCGGGCTGGGCAAGGGCATCTTCTCGAGTTCGCTGGCGAAGCTGTTGAAGGATAAGGGCCTCGCGGTCTCCCCGATCAAGCTGGAAGGCTACCTGAACATCGATTCGGGCACGCTGAACCCGTTCCGCCACGGCGAGGTGTTCGTGCTGGACGACGGGATGGAGACGGACATGGACCTGGGCACGTACGAGCGAATGCTCGACCAGGACCTGACGCGGGGCAACTTCACCACCAGCGGGCAGATCTACTCGTCGGTGCTGTCGAAAGAGCGGGCGGGCAGCTACCTCGGGCGCGACGTGCAGATGATCCCGCACGTGACGGGCGAAGTGAAGATGCGCCTGCGGCAGCTCGCGCTGGACAGCAAGGCGGACGTCGTCTTCGTCGAGGTCGGGGGCACGGTGGGGGACATCGAGAACGCGTTCTACATCGAGGCCCTCCGCGAACTGAGCTACGAGGAAGGGGAGGGCTCGGTGCTGGCCGTCGCCTTGACGTACGTGCTGGCGCCGCCGACGCTGGGCGAGCAGAAGTCCAAGGCCGCCCAACTGGGCGTCAAGCGCCTCATGGAATTCGGCATCCATCCGGACATTCTCGGCTGCCGGGCCGAGAGCCCCGTCACGGAGAAGGTCCGTCAGAAGCTGTCGGTCTATACCAATGTGCCGCTGCAGCGGGTGTTCTCCATGCACGATCTGCCGAGCATCTACCTGCTTCCGGAGAAGATGCGCGAAGCCGGGCTGGACAGCGAGGTCGTTCAGTTGCTGAACCTTGGCGGGCGGGTGAACTCGGCTGCCGACGCCCGGGCGGCGGTGGAATGGAGCACGTTCGCCTCGAAGATCGGCAACGCGAATCGTGAAGTCACCATCGGCATCACGGGCAAGTACACCGCCCTGCGCGACAGCTACGCGAGCATCATCAAGGCGCTCGAGCACGCGGGCGTCGCCAACGACGCCGAGGTCAACGTCGACTGGATCGACACGACGGATATCGACGATTCCAACGTCGCCGACGCGCTGAAGGATGTCGACGGCATCATCGTACCCGGCGGATTCGGCGTGCGGGGCACGGTGGGCAAGATCGCCTGCATCCGCTACGCCCGCGAGAACAAGATGCCCTACCTGGGCATCTGCCTGGGCTTCC
>CAZEJA010000426.1:0-2832 GCA_964512215.1 uncultured Planctomycetaceae bacterium | reverse complement strand
ACGGGAAGCTCACCGCGGCGCTGGGCGGCGCCAAGGCCGTCGTCGTGCAGGGACTCGACACCGACGCCGCCGACGTCGCCAAGGCGCGAGAACGCATCCGGTCGCAGAACCTGGGCGGCACGGTGTCGGCCGACGTCTTCGACGGGCAGCACCTGCCCTACGTCGACAGCCTGGTCAACCTTGTCGTGGCTGATGATCTCGGGAAGGTCCCGATGGCGGAGGTGATGCGCGTGCTCTGCCCCGGCGGCGTGGCGCTCATCGGCGGAACCAGGACCGTCAAGCCCCAGCCGTCCGAGATCGACGACTGGACGCACTATCTCTACGACCCGCAGGGCACATCCGTCTCGCAGGACCGCCTGGCCGGGCACCCGAGAGGCATGCGCTGGACGGGCGGACCGTTCTGGGCCCGCAGCCACGAACACACGGCCAGCATGAACGCCATGGTCTCGGCGGCGGGTCGGGTCTTCTACGTCATGGACGAAGGCCCGGTCGAGTCGATCCAGCTGCCGCCGAAATTCGTGCTGACCGCCCGGGACGCCTTCAACGGCACGGTCCTCTGGAAGCGGACGCTGGGCGACTGGTGCAACTCCCTGTTCCCCCTCAAGAGCGGTCCCGGCTGGCTGCCGCGGCGTCTCGTCGCGGTGGGCGATCGGGTCTACATCGTCCCGGGCATCGGGCAGGAGCTGCTGTGCCTGGACGCGACGACCGGGGAGATCGTGCACACCTACAAGGGCACGGCCACCACGTTCGAGCTGATCGTCTCCGATGGGATCGTCTTCGCGGCGGTCGCCCCGGACGAGAAGTCTGTCGACTACAAGCAGGAGCACGCCGACTGCTGGAAGGAACGATCCCGCGCGAGCGCGAGGTGGCAGTGGGACCGCGAGAAGAGCAGGCGCGTGATCACCGCCATCCAGGCCGACAGCGGCAGGTGCTTGTGGAAGCGGGAGATGCCCGTCGCCCCGATGACGCTGGCGGCGGATGCGAAGATGGTGTGCTTCTATGACGGCAGCGCGGTGGTGGCGCTGGACCGCAAGACGGGCAAGGACCTGTGGACCGCCGACGTGATGGACCTGCCCAATATCCAGACCGGCTACTCCGGCCCGCGAATGGTCCTGTGCAAGGACCGCATCGTGCTCTCGCCGACGGGCTCCATCGTCGCGATCAACTCAAAGACGGGCAAGATCCTCTGGTCCGTCAAGGGCAAGCCCCGCTCGGGGCATTTCAGCCTCGAGGACTTCTACGTCATCGGCGACAAGATCTGGACGCTGCAGCGCGGCAACGCCGGGGCGTTCACCCTCTACAGCCTGAAGACCGGCAAGAAGCTCGAGGAACGCAAGAATCCGATCAAGTCGTTCTACATCCACCAGCGATGCTACCCGGGGCGGGCCACGCCGCGGTACCAACTGCCGCCGATGATGGGAATCCAGGTCTATGACATGAAGACCGACAAGTGGTTCAACAACCACTGGGTCCGCGGCGGGTG
Organism: uncultured Planctomycetaceae bacterium; assembly: GCA_964512215.1. Taxonomy (GTDB): domain Bacteria; phylum Planctomycetota; class Phycisphaerae; order SM23-33; family SM23-33; genus CAZEJA01. The sequence goes on along the minus strand of CAZEJA010000426.1, from coordinate 1,349 downwards.
CATCTACGGCGTGATGCCCGCCAACGGCATGGTCTACGCGACCCCGCATGCCTGTGCGTGCTACTACCAGTCGAAGCTCAACGGCTTCAACGCGCTCGCCCCCGATGCGCAGTCCGCCGAGGCCCCGGCGCCCGAGCAGCGCCTGGTGAAGGGCCCCGCGTACGGAGCGGGTGACGCGGAATACTCGGCCGCCGATTGGCCGGTGTTCCGTCACGACAATACGCGCAGCGGCTACGCCCGAACGGATGTCGCCCCCGACGTCGCGCAGGCGTGGAAGGTCGACCTCGGGACGAAGCTCACCCAGCCGGTCGTCGCGGGGGGGATGCTCCTGACGGCTGCGGTCGACAAGCACACCGTCTACGCCCTCGACGCCACATCCGGCAAGGAGGCGTGGCACTTCATCGCCGGCGGGCGCGTCAACTCGCCGCCAACGCTGTATCGTGGATTGGCCGTCTTCGGCTGCGCCGACGGCTGCATCTACGCGCTCCGCGCGTCAGATGGTAAGCTGGCCTGGAAGTTCCGGGCGGCGCCGAACGACCGTAAAGTCATGTCCTACGGGCAGTTGGAGTCGGTCTGGCCGCTGGCGGGCAGCGTGCTGATCCGGGACGGTAAGCTCTACAGCGTGGCCGGGCGGTCGATGTTCCTCGACGGCGGGCTGCGGATGGTCGTCCTGAATGCCGAGAGCGGTCAGCTCGTCTCCGAGAACGTCATGGACCGCCGCGTGCCGGGCACGAAGAAGACACTCGACGATCTGCTGATGGGCAAGCACATGCCCGTCGCGATGCCCGACATCCTCTCGGCCGACGACAAGTACGTCTACATGAAGTCGCAGACGTTCACCCCGGATGGGCGGCGCGTGCGCGTTCGCCCGCAGCGGCCGGACACGCAGTACGACGACGAGGTGCACCTGTTCTCGCCCATCTCGTTCCTGGACGACGGGTGGCACCAGCGGACGTACTGGATTCTCGGGCGGGCCGCGGGCGAGGGCTGGGCGGAGTTCCAGTTCCCGCCCAAGCGCGTCCCGTGCGGGCGGATCGTCTGCTTCGACGACAAGAACGCCTACGGGTATGCCCGGGACCCCGAGCTGTACTGCAACACATCCGTCAGCGAGTACCGCCTCTACAGCGCGGGCAAGACGCCGACCCGCAAGGTCGGCGTGCCCCGCCTGGAAGGCACGTGGCTGAAAGGCCTGTATCCCCCCGGCAAGAATCCCCTGGCTGCCAACTCGGTCAACTGGAAGGCGTTGTCCCAACTGTCCACCGACAAACTCAGCGCGCTGGACTACCAGTGGATCCACGAGGAGCCCGACGTGCTGGCCAAGGCGATGGTGCTGGCCAACGATCGCCTCT
>CAZEJA010000425.1:0-2861 GCA_964512215.1 uncultured Planctomycetaceae bacterium | reverse complement strand
GCTTGGGGGTGGGCTCCGCCTTCGCCGTCGTGTCCGGCTTGGGGGCGGGCTTGGCCTTGGCCTTGGCCTTCTTGTCGGGCTTGTCCTTGGACTTGGCCTTCTTGTCAGGCTTGTCCTTGGGCTCGGGGGAGGCCTTCTCCGTCGCCTTCGGGGCGGGCGAGACGACGACCACGTCGTCCTTGTCGGGCGCCGGCGCCGCGGCGGGAGTCGTGGCGACCGGCGTGGGCGGGGCCTTCTCGGCAGGCGGTTCGCCCGCCGCGGCCAGGGCCGTCCAACACACGGTCGTTACCGTAACGATCATCAGGAACCGTCGCATCGTTCCATCTCCTTGAAGCGATTCAGGCGTTGCGGGCGGGGCGGGGAGCATCCCCGCGCCATGCCGGCACGCCTGCGAACATCGGTCGCTGGTTTCTTACTTCTCCGCCTCGCCGTCGGTCATCGCCTGGTCGGGCAGTTCGGCGGGCCTGGTGTCGGTCTTGATCTTGAGGCCGTCGGGCAACTGGTCCTGCATCAGCATCCGCTTCTGCGCCAGCGTCTGCCCGATTTCGACGGCCCAGTACTCCGGGCCGATCTGAATGATGACGCGGCTGCGGGACAGCAGCAAAGGCTTATCCGGATGCGGCAGCGGGCGGTAGTCTATCATGACGACCTTTCCCTCCGCCAGTTCGTCGCCCGGCGCGTAGATGCGCGTCTGCTTGGTGGTCGTATCCTGGACGATCACGTCCTCGCGCCCCTGCCAGGTGGGCAGTCCCATGATGCGGTAGCGCGCCCAGTCCACGCGCGAGGGCGTGGGAGTGGGCGGCCGCGGCTTGCTGGGCGTCGGGCGCGGCGGCGGTGTCGGCGTCGGGCGCACCGGCGGCGCCGGGGGGCGCTTGACGTAGGGCAGGAACAGGTTGCGGTCGGAGATCATCGCGTACTGCTGGCGCTCGTCCGTGTCCAGGCGCAGCGCCATGTCGTCGATGTTGATCTCGGCCGCCTGCGTCGTGGGCGCGGCGCCCTTGCGGGGCTCGAGCAGGAGCGTCGCGTACTTCAACTGCAGGTCCAGTTCCTGCGAGCCGCGACGCGGCGTGACCACGAGGTTCTCGATCCGGTGCAGGTAGGGCTCGGCCTGGAGGAGGTACAGGAAGTTGATCACGTCGGCGAGGCGCCCGCGCGTGCGGATGTTCCAGCCGATCTCCTTGTACGCCCCCCGGACGCTCGTGCCGGTGACGGGCTTGATCGACAGGCTCTCGTGACGCAACTCGCTGCGCTTCAGCAGCCCGTCCAGGTAGTTCCGGACCGCCTCGCTGACGCGGTGCTCGTCCGTGCCGAACGTCCGTTTCTGCTGCTCGTCGATCCACCGTGCGTGCGCCTTGGCCCGTTCGGCTCGGAGTTCCATGTCCTCGATCTCCCCCTCCAGCCGGGCGGCCGACGCGTCGGCTTCGGCCATCGGGGAGAGGAACGCCTTGTCCACGATCATGCTGACCAGGAATCCGCCGACCAGCACGCTGACGAGGATGGCCAGGATCTTCTCGCGAGAATTCACCGGTCACCCCCTTTCTTCTTCAGCTTCCTGCGGCGGTCCTCTTCCTTCCGCTGCCGGGACCGCTCCTCCATGTATGCCCGGCGCTCCTCGGGGGTCATGTCCTTGAAGCTCTTCGTGGGCTTGCTGGGTGTGGTGCGCGGGGGCGGCGCCGGCGACCGTGTCGGGGGCGCCGTCCGCGAGGACCCGCCGTTCGAGCCGGGACGGTAGGACGAGCCCGGGCGGTACGACGAACTGCCGTTCGGCGGCGTCCGGGTCCCCGCGACGTCGTCGGCGGGACGCGGCACGGGTTCGACGGCCGACAGGTCCACCGTCACGTCCGGGCCGATGATGACCTTCAACGTCGTGCCATACTGATACCCGAACGGGTCCGGACGCGTCATGATCGTGCTGGGCTTGGAGTCGTACGCGGCCTCGACCAGGCGCTTGTCCAGGTCGGCCATCACTTCCGTATCCGTCGCGCGGACGGTGAACGTCATCGCACCGGAGTCCGCCTTCAACGAGGTGATGTAGGCGACCTCGCAGCTCGGGAACAGTCCCGTGAGTTGCGTCAGATGCCCCAGCCAGTCGCGCCGCTGGTCCATCCACGCCTCCAGCGCATCCTTCTGTTTCTCGATCGCGCGGGCGCTCTTGCTGCCCTGGGTGTTGTCGTTCTTCTGGCTCTTCAGGGCCGCGACGCGGGCGTTCTTGCCGCTGAGCTTCACCCAGCCGAACGTCATGCTCCCCAGCACGAGCACCGCGATCGCACCGGTGATCACAGCCATCCGCCGCTTCTTCGCATCCCGCTGGGCCACCGGACGCTTCGGGTTCAGAAAGTCGAACGGCAGCGAATCGTCCCCCGGGCGGCTGATCGCCAGCCCCAGCGCCGAGATGAACGAGGAGGTCTCGGGACTGTCTTCCGCCAGGCCCAGCGCGACGGCGGGGTTCAGCAGTTCGCAATGCACCCCGATGCCGTCGCCCAGCGCCTCGGCCGCGAGGGCCTCGATGCCCGTCCCTCCGGCCAGCAGGATCTTCGAGATCTCCCCCCCCTGCTCGGCCTGGTAGCTCTGGAGGCTGCGGGAGACTTCCCGCACGAGCGCTTCGACCGCCTCGCCGCCGTCCTCGCTCGGGGCGGGAACGGCCACCACGGCGGAGCGGCTGAACTCCAGCGCCCCATTCTGCAGGACGCTGATTTCCGTCTCGTCGGCGGTGATGTGGACCAGCAGCACGTGGGCGTCGCGCTCGATGAGCGTGCAGGCCTCCGCGCATCGCCGGTCCGCGTAGGGCCTCAACCCCAGACGATGGAGCTTGACGCCCGCCGACAGCGCGATCTGGCGGTAGTAGTCCACCACCGGCAGGC
>CAZEJA010000424.1:0-2879 GCA_964512215.1 uncultured Planctomycetaceae bacterium | reverse complement strand
GTCGTGGTCCGCCCCGATCGGCGCGAGCTCGTACTCGGGGAACAGCTTGCGGTAGACGTCGCGGATGCCGTCGGAGAACGCCTTCCCGTCGCACTCGGTGACGCTGAAGATCGTGCCTCCCTGCTGGACGTAGTCGCGCAGTTTGGCGAGGTGGGCGTCGGAGAACGTCGGCGCCTTGGCGCCGGAGATGTACAGGATCGGCGCGTCGTGCCACTCGCCCACGTCGACGTTCAGGTTGACGATCTGCCAGTTCAGCGACCGCTCGAAGGTGTTACTCATCCATCGCGTCAGGAACGCCAGATCGCGCGGACGGTTGTTCCAGTCGCCCTGGAATTCCAGCTTGTTGAACACCACCGGATGGCGCCCCCGGACCAGGAACAGCAGCGCGAACGACGTCGGCCCGGATCGCCCGATCCGTTCGTTCGCCCAACTCCCGTCCTTGGACTGGCGGCGGAGGAGGAATTTCGCTCCTTCCTTGTACCAGTTGACCTTCCCGAAGTACTTGTATCCCGCAGCCAGCCCGACCCGCTCGACACCATAGAGGTAGTACCCGTACATGTTCGAGTGGCCGATCGGGAACCTCTTATCGGTCAGCGACCGCATGAAGTTCTTGTCGAACCACGCCAGCCCTCGCTGAATCTCCTGGGGCAGTTCCCCGCCCGTGCACGTGATGAACTTGGCGGCGTGAATGTTATCGAAGCAGATGAACAGGCTGGCTACCCCCGCGGGCACCATCGCCGCCTGCGTGCTGAGGCGGGTCTTGCTCGGCTTGACGTGGCGCACGTGGTATCCCCACCCGCCGTCGGCGTTCTGCCCCTTGGTCCAGTAGTCCCAGCAGGCGCGCCAGTAGCCCGAGTGGACCTCGCCGCGGCCTCGCTTGAGCGCCCAGACCCCCAGCACGCCGTACTGCGCGGTGGAGTTATGGGCGAGCGTCTCCCCGATGCGATAGTTATACCCGCCCTTGTACAGCCCCCGCGCCAACCGGTTACCGTCTCGCAGCAGGTGCTTGAGATACTGCCCCGGCGCCTGACGGTCCGCGAGAAGCCACACATTGCACAGTACGCCGAGGGTGTAGACTTCCTGAAGATTCGGTCTCGCCTTGAGCCAGTCGAGCGCGTTCTGTACCCGGGGATCGGAGACGCGGGCGCCGCTTTCGAGCAAGGCATAGGCAGCCAGGGCCGTATACCCGCCGGCATGGCGCTTGACGTCTTGCTTGACGTCCTGCCACGAACCGTCCTTCCGCTGCTTGCTCCAGAGGTAGCGGACCCCCTTGGCGATGGCGGCCTCGACGGCCTGGTCGGAGAACGCCGCCCCCGACACGACCGAGGTCGACGCGGTGAGCAGAACAAGAACATAGACAAGACCGGTTCGATACCGCATGGACACTCCTGATAGGCAGGACGTAACGCCCGTCAAGTTAGAGTGTAACGCGCGCCGCGGGGAAGGGGCAAACGCATTCCAAAGCGGGGTGGGGTGCGTAGCCTGCTACGCACGCTGCTTAGGGCTGAGGATGGCGTGCAAAGCTGCGTCGAGGTCGGAGTGCTGGAAGCAAAAACCGTCGGCGAGGAGGCGCTCGGGGTGGACGCGGGCGCCGGAGAGGAGGATTTCCCTGGCCATGCGGCCGAACAGGAGCCGAGCGGCCGGAGCGGGCAGGGGGAGGATTGTCGGGCGATGGAGGGTGCGGCCGAGGGCTTTGGTGAAGGCGCGATTGGTGACGGGATTGGGGGCGACGACGTTGACGGGGCCGCTGATGTGGTCGGCGGCGAGCAGGTGACAGACGGCGGCGACGGTGTCGGCGAGGGAGACCCAGGGCATGTACTGTCGGCCGTTGCCGATTCTCCCGCCCAGTCCCAGGCGGAAGGGGGGCAGCATCTTCGCCAGCGCCCCGCCCGCCCGGGACAACACGACGCCGAACCGCATCGACACGACCCGGATTCCCGCTTCGGCGGCGGAGGCAGCGGCGGCCTCCCGGTCGCCGCACACGTCGGCGAGGAACCCCTCGCCCCGGCCGCTCTGTTCCGTGACGATCTCGTCGCCGCGATCGCCGTACCATCCGGTCGCCGAGGCGCACAGCAGCGTGCGAGGAGGGCGGTTCAGAGATGTGAGCGCTTCGCAGAGGAGCTTCGTCCCGCCGATGCGGCTGTCGCGGATGCGCCGGCGTTTGGCGGCCGTCCACCGTCCGACGACGCTCTCTCCCGCGAGGTGGATGACCGCGTCGAGCCCTTCGAGGGAGTCGGTGTCGACCGTGCCGGCGGCGGGGTCCCACCTCGCCTCGCCCTCGCCGGCCTCGCGCCCCCGCACCAGCCGGACCGCCCGATGACCTCGGGCGGCGAGTTCCCGCACCAGGGCCGACCCGATCAGTCCGCTCGAACCTGTCACCAGGACGTTCATGTCGCCCTCGCCCCCGCGCAAGAAACACCCGACCACAGAGGCACAGGGGCCTCAGAGGAAGCGGCAGCGGCTATGGCAATCTGCCGCCGGTCCCCGCCCCGATCACGGCGGGAGACGACGGGTCTGTTCTCTGATGTGCAGACGGAAGAGGAGCCTGTCTGTTACGCCCCTCTGTGTTCTCTGTGTCTCTGTGGTGAATCTACTTGCCGGCCGTCAGGACGATGTTCCGGAGGACCGCGAAGGCGGACTGCGGCGCGTAGCCGTCGACGGCGAAGTGCGGCACGCCGAGCAGGCCGTGGGTGATGTCCTCGCGGCTGTAGATGATGCCGGGTCGGTTGCCCGTCAGCACGCCCCGCAGCACCGGCTGCTTCGTGCCGCCCAGTCGCCGGCGCGTTCGCTGGCGGTAGGTCATCTTGCGGAGTTCCTTGCCCTTGCGGGCGTAGACTTTGGACGACTGCGACAGGAGGCGGATGCCGTCGGGGTACATC
>CAZEJA010000423.1:0-2881 GCA_964512215.1 uncultured Planctomycetaceae bacterium | reverse complement strand
GTTCTCGTATCTGGTTTTCGACGAGGAGTACGGGAGCGTCCCGGGGTTCTGGTTCGGCCTGGATGCGATGGGACAATGGGGCGTCGGGGAGGTCCGGCCTAACTTCCTGTGCTGGGCTACGGAGCCGAGCTGCAGCAGCCTTCGAACCGAGCACGCGCCGCACAAGGTGCGGCACCTGGTCAGGTACAGCCCCGTGTTCTACCGGCAAGCCTGGACCGAGGTGACGATCAAGGAGACGACCCGGGGGCCGCAGCGATGGCGGACCAAGGCCGCCCGCGTGCAGTTGACCGACACGCCCGAGGGCAAGAACGTACCGACGGAGCGGCGATACTGGTTGATCGTAGCCGAATCTCTGGAGACCGGCGAGATCAAGTACTTCGTGAGCAATGCCCCAGACTGTGTGCCGGTGGCGGACCTGCTGCGTGTGGCGTTCGGGCGATGGCACGTTGAGAAGTGGTTCGAGCGGGCCAAGCAGGAAGCGGGGTTTGGCGACTTTGAACTGCGGACGTATCCGGGGTTGATTCGCCACTGGTTATGCTCGTCGATGGCGATGTACTTCCTAGCCGAGCAGACGCAACGGCTTCGGGGGGAAAAATCAGCAGATCACGCTGGAACAAGTGGCCGAGGTGGCCAATACGCTGGCAGAGAAAGTCTGGAAGACGTGGCCGCGATCCTGGGCGGCCCTGACAAAGAAACACGCGTACCAGCAATGGCGCAATGAACAGTCGTACCGAAGCCGACGCAAGCGACTCCGTTCAATGGAATTCAAGTAGCGCTGTCGTACTAGTCCTTACACAAGCGTGTTCAGGTGCCTTTTTGTTGCGTTGATCGCAAAAAGTACTCGAAATTCCTTCGTTTTTTCGGTTAATGGACAGTTGTCCAAAAAAATCGCATTAACCAACGAAAGGGATTTCGAGTGAACGCCATTACACGCCGACAACTGGCCAAACGCAAGCGCAGAATTCAGTATCGTCTACGAGATATCCATTGGACCGATCAGCCCAAGCCGACGTTCTCGGCATCGAACATTCGCTACGAGTTGGCGGATCGCGTCGGTGGAATCGATTGCGGCGGCATCGGGCTGATGCACCTGCTGTCGCGTCGCAGCGGCCTGATCGACGCGTTGGACCGGCAGTTGCATCTGCTGAAGTTCCACGTTCCGTACCACGAATCGGATCACGTGCTGAACATCGCCTACAACGTTCTGTCTGGCGGAACCTGCCTGGAGGATTTGGAACTGCTGCGCAACGACGAGCAATACCTCAACGCCTTGGGCGCCCAGCGGATTCCCGATCCGACCACGGCTGGCGACTTTTGCCGGCGGTTCGAGGCGGCTGACGTGGAGGGGTTGATGGATGCGATCAACGATGTCCGCTTGGGTGTGTGGCGTCGTCAGCCGAAGGAGTTTTTCGTCGAGGCGGTGATCGACGCCGACGGCGTGGTGGCCGAGACCAGCGGTGAATGCAAGGAGGGGATGGGCTTGTCGTACAACGGCAAGTGGGGGTATCACCCTCTGGTGATCTCGCTGGCGAACACGGGCGAACCGCTGTACCTGGTGAATCGCAGCGGGAATCGGCCGAGCCATGAGGGCGCGGCGGCATACTTGGATCGGGCTTGGCAACTGTGCCGGCGTGGTGGTTTTGACAAGGTGCTGTTCCGTGGTGACGTGGACTTCTCGCAGACGACGCATCTGGATCGCTGGGACGCCGACGGGGCGCGGTTCATCTTCGGTCTGGCGGCGATGCCGAACCTGGTGGAGATCGCCGACGGCCTTGATTCTGGGGCCTGGAAGCAGTTTCGACGGAAGCCGAAGTATGTGGCGAAGTCACCGCTTCGACGTCGGCCTGCGAACGTGAAAGAGCAGATCGTGGTGGCGAAGGAATACAAGAACATCCGTCTGTGCTCGGAGCAGGTGGCGCAGTTCGATTACCGTCCCACGGCATGCCGGAAGACGTATCGTGTGGTGGTGTTGCGGAAGAATCTGTCGATCGAGAAGGGGCAACGTCGGTTGTTCGACGAGATTCGCTACTTCTTCTATATCACCAACGATCGTGGGCTCTCGCCGGCCGAGGTCGTGGCGTCCGCCAATCAGCGTTGCGATCAGGAGAACCTCAACGCGCAACTGCTCAACGGTGTTCGGGCCTTGCGGATGCCGGTGGACAGCCTGGTGAGTAACTGGGCGTACATGGTGATGGCGTCGTTGGCGTGGACGTTGAAGGCGTGGCTGGCGTTGCTGCTTTCGGCGAAGGGTCGGTGGAAGGCCAGGCATCAGGCCGAGAAGCGGGCGGTGCTGCGGATGGAGTTCAAGACGTTCCTGAACGCGTTCATGCGGGTGCCGTGCCAGATCGTTCGTACGGGTCGGCAGATCGTGTACCGGCTGCTGTCGTGGAATCGGTGGCGGCACGTGTTCTTTCGTGCGGTCGCCGCCCTGCGGCTGCCGTTGCGATGTTGAGATGCGGCCAAGGATGTCGGGGTACGGACGCCCCGATTCGCGTACACCCCCTACATGTTGTGGCAACAAAAAGGTATGGAAAATCGAACAACCCGAAGCGAACGCATCAACCCGCCCGCGGCCGCCGGACGATCTCCGCGCCGAGAGAATAGCCGCCACCCGCCAGATCCAGGCGCTCGAAGTTCGCTTGTTTAAGGACTAGTCGGTCACTTCCCCACCCGTGCGATCTTGGCGGCGTTTTCTCCGCCGTTTAGCAGGTGGACCAGCGGGGCCGGGTCGTCGACGCCGGGGATCAGGGCGGGACGCTCGACCCACGGGCAGACGCTGAGCACGCCCGTCAGGTCCATCCAGTGCTGCAGGCGCGCGGGGGCGAGGTCCCAGGTCATGTGGAAGTGGTTCGCCGGCGCGTACTGCTTATACTCGGCCATC
>CAZEJA010000422.1:0-2896 GCA_964512215.1 uncultured Planctomycetaceae bacterium | reverse complement strand
GTACGCACTTCGTACACAGCCTGAACGTCAACCCCACCAACGTCTGCGAGAACCAGTGCGAGCTGTGCGCGTTCTGGCGAGCGGAGGGCGACGCGGATGCGTACGTGCTGACGCTCGACGAAGCCCGGCAGCGCATCGAGCAGGCACGCGGGTGGGGGTTGACCGACCTGCACGTCGTCGGCGGCGTGACGGACGACGTGAATCTCGATTACTACGAAGCCCTGATCCGAACCGCGAAGGAACTCCTGCCGTCGGTGCTCGTGCAGGGCATGACGGCCGTCGAAATCCACGCGCTCGCCGAGCGGGCAGGCGTGAGCGTCGCGGAGACACTGCAGCGCCTCAAGGACGCCGGCATGGGGTCGCTCTCCGGCGGCGGCGCGGAGATTCTTGCAGATGACGTCCGCCGGCGGATCTGTTCGCAGAAGATCTCCGCCGAGCAGTGGCTGGCCGTCCACGAGCAGGCCCACGCGATGGACCTGCCGACCAACGCGACGATGCTCTTCGGGCACGTCGAGCGGGACGAGGACATCATCGATCATCTCACCCGCCTCCGCGATCTGCAGGACCGCACCGGCGGGCTGCAGGCGTTCATCCCCCTGCCGTTCCATCCGACGGGCACGAAACTGCCCGTGCAGCGCGGACCGGGCGGGCATCGCATCGCCCGGGTGGTCGCCGTGGCGAGACTCTTCCTGGACAACGTCCCGCATATCCGCCTGCTGGCCAACTACGTCGACCGCAAGCTCTTGGGCGTCTTGACCCATGCGGGGGTCGACGACGTCGGGGGCACGAGCCTGGCCGAACGCATCGCCGCGGCGGCCGGGGCGGCAGACAGGCGCCGCTTCGGATCGACCGACGAGATGCTCACCTTCCTCGAAGACCTCGACCTCGAGCCCGTTCTGACCAACAGCATCTACGCCCCCCCCGCCGCGCCGGCGCCCGCCATCGCACCGACGCTGCCGCCGAGCGCGGCCGACGCCCTCGCGTGCGCCGAAGCGGGCGAGCGTCTCTCCGCCACGCAGGCGGTCATCCTCCACGAGCACGTCCCGTTCCACCTGCTCGGACGTGCGGCCCATCGCAGACGTCTGGCAGCTACCGACCCCGCCATGTCGACTTTCGTGCTCGACCGGAACATCTCGGTCACGAACGTCTGCGAGGCCGGCTGTCGGTTCTGCGCCTTCCACGTCGACCCCGGCTCGTCCGATGCGTTCACGCTGTCCATTGAAGAGATCCTGGAGAAGGTCGAGCAGACCGTCGCCCTCGGCGGCACGCAGGTGCTGCTCCAGGGCGGACTGAACCCGCAGCTCGACCTGGCGTTCTACGAACGCGTGCTTTCGACGCTCAAGGAGCGGACCGGCGTGTGGCTGCACTCGCTGTCCCCCACGGAAGTCGAGTATCTCGCCCGCGGCGCCAATCTATCCATCGAGGACACGCTCAAGCTCCTGCGCGACGCGGGGCTCGACTCCCTGCCCGGCGGCGGCGCGGAGATCCTCGTCGACGCCGTCCGCCGCGAGGTCAGCCCCCGCAAGATCTCCGCCGACGGCTGGTTCGAGGTCATGGAGACCGCCCACGGGCTGGGTATGAAGACGACCGCGACGATGGTGTACGGCCTGGGCGAGACACCCGCCCAACGCGTGGAACACCTGATGCGCGTCCGCGACCTGCAGGACCGCACGGGCGGATTCACCGCGTTCATCCCGTGGAGTTTCCAGCCGAACCGCACGCGACTGTCCCTGCGCCCGCAGACGGGCGTGGACTACCTGCGGGTCGTCGCGCTGGCGCGACTCGTGCTGGACAACGTCCCGCACCTGCAAGCCGGCTGGGTCACCGAGGGCCCCGACGTAGCGCAACTGGCGTTATCCTTCGGCGCCGACGACTTCGGGGGCGTGCTCATGGAGGAACGCGTCGTCAAAGCCACCGGCGTCGCCTACGCCGTCACCGCCGACGACGTCATCGCCCTCATCCGCGAGACCGGCAGAACCCCCGCCCAACGAACCACCCAGTACGAAATCCTGCACGTCATCGACTGACGCCGTGTCGACAGACCAGCGATCGTGTGCCACGCTCAAGCGAAGCTCGGGCGTGCGTCTGGGAATCCAAGGCCGCTCCCACAAGTTCCATTGGTTGCGCGTGAAGGCGGCGCCCACAGAACACGGCTGGGCAAGCCAGCCGTGCCACCCGCCGGGGAGGCCCGTTCACGGGCCTTTGCCCTCGGCGAAGCCGAGGGTATAGGCCAGGGCTTCCGCCCTGGTTCCCCCGGACGCCTCCCATCCCGTTTCTCAGCCCGCTTCAGCGGGCTTACCCTCTGGGGACGAGGACGATCTGTAAGCCCGCTCCAAAGCCCGACCGGGAACCGGGCAAGGAACCCGAAGGGGAACGCAAGAACACGTAGCGTCAGGCGCTCGCTGCCCGGGCAGGGCGATCAGTCCGCCTGTTCGCGGTCTCGGACGGCATCGAGAAGGCCGTCGATGGTATGCGGGTCCGCCTGGACGGTCGGCGTGAAGCCGAACTCCTCCAGCGTCGCCGTCGTCGACGGGCCGATGCTCGCCAACTGAACGCCCGCGTCCCGCACCGCGCCGGCGTCCACCACGTCGAAGAAGTTCTTCACCGTCGACGAACTCGTGAACGTGATCCAGTGCAGGTCGCCTTCCGTGAGAAGCTCGGCAACCTGTTCGGCGCCCGCCCCGTCCGGAACGGTCTGGTAGGCCGCCACCTCGCGGACCTCCGCCGCGATCGCCGAGAGGGCTTCGATCATCTCCTGCGGGGCGACCCGGGCGCGGGGGCAGAGGATCCGCGCCTCGCTGACGCCCTCCTGCGACTCGAACGCCGCTACAACGCCGGCGCCCGAGTAGTCAGCCGGCACAATGTCGGCGCGGAGGCCGAACTGCTCCAGGCACCC
>CAZEJA010000421.1:0-2896 GCA_964512215.1 uncultured Planctomycetaceae bacterium | reverse complement strand
ATCGCCTGTCTCCTTACGCCCGCCAGGGCCGCTCGCGCTTGACGCCTCTCGCGAAGATGCCGTTGAGAATCCGCACGTCGGTCTCGACCTGGAAGTCGAACATGCCGACGCACAGGAAGTCCGCCCCGTTCTGCAGGGCGTACTTGAACCCGACCGACGGGCTGATCGCCCCGGCCGCCAGTGTCTTGTAGGCGATCCACGGGGCCTTGACGTCCTTCATGAACGCGATGGTTTCTTCCGGCTTGCGGCACCAGATGTTGTCGTGTTCCTTCTCCGCCTCGGCCGACCAGTACTTCTTGCTGTGCAGCGTCTTCATGTAGAAGTCGGGCTTGATGCCGGCCTTCTCGATGGCGACGGGCACATCCAGCAGATGCCCGCCTACCCCGCCCGGCAGGTTGTTCTTGTGCGCGAAATCGATGAACTTCTGGAACTCGTCGAGCTTGCCCTGCTTGACCCATCGCTCCGCCCAATGCCCGTTGACGTAGATGGCGGACGCCCCGGCGTCGACGATGGGCTTCATGTGCCCGGCGATGTCCTCGGGCTTCGGGCGGGAGTCGACGATCCACTTCATCTTCCCGCCGCGCTCCTTCCAATACTTGCTGGTCACGTTCCGCGTGTGGTCGGTGGGGTTCGACAGGAACGCGTTGATCCCTTGCTGCTCGCACAGTTCCATCGTGTCGAGGATCCGCTTCTCCGTGTTGTACTGTTTCATCAGGGAGGAGACGTACACGAGGTCGCGGGCGTGCGAGTAGCCGCTGACCAGGTTGCCGCCCAGGATCATCCGGCTGATCTCGAGCTTGCCGATCTTGCCGGTGGGCATCTTGCCCTTCGGGGCTTTCTTGGGGGGCGCGGCGGGTTCGGCGTCCTTGGCGGCCATCAGGATCCGCTCTTCGAGCGTCAGCGCCGCAGCCGCGGCGGCCGAGGCGAGCACCGATTTCTTCATCATGCTGCGTCTGCCGAGCGTGTCATCGGACATCGTCCATCTCCTTCCGCTGCGCCGCTGGGGGGCGGCGGTCACTTGCCGTACACGTCCACCTCGACGAAGCGTACCCATTCGCCTTCCATCCCTTCGCTCGTGAAGATCCGCACGTACCGGGCCCGCGTGCCTTTCCCGTCCGCCCCCCGTGCGTCAACCAACTCGCCCCACCATCGCGTGTAGAACGCCGTGTCTTTGCCCTTGCCCATCTTGGCCGAGTTGTCGTGGTCGTTGTTGAACAGCGTCCGGACGTTGGTCGTGAAGGCCTTGTCGTCGGCGACCTGGACAATCACGTCGTTGTATATTGTAGCGTTCTTGTAGAAATGCCAGATGGCAATTGCGTAGATCGTGTGGGTCTCGGCGAGGTCGATCCGGATCCAGTGCGCCCCCTCGCCCATCTCCACGAAGTCGAAGTCGCCGGACTTCTTGATCCCGTCCGTGATCTGATCGAAGTCGCCGAGGTTCGGCTCGTCGATGCCGGCGGTGACTTCCTTGTACAGCGCCAGGTTCTCCAGGCCTTCGGGGACGATGAAGTCCTCGCGCTTCACTTCCTCGCGCAGGTGGGGGGGCTTGATGCCTTCGGGGTTGCCGGGCGTCGCCCGCGTGACCGCATCGACCGTCAGCCCCAGGTCCAGCGCCACCATGCCCGCCGGAATCGACGCGGGGGCAGTAGTCGCGGGCTTGGGCGTTGCGGGCTTCGTGGCGGGGGCTGATGTTGTGGGCCTCGTGCTCGGCTTGCTTGCAGGTGCCGGGGGTTGATCCCCTCCTGGTTCATCCCCGCATCCCGGCAGGACGACCATTGCGGCGATGCCCATGCACACCAGCAGCACGCCAATGCTCGCCTTCAGCTTGGTTCCTGTGGTCATGTGGGACGCCATTATACGCGAACCGGCTGCCCCCAACGACCGTCAATGTCTCGCTCACTACTTCCGCTTGCCCCTGGCGCGTTGAGAGGGGAAGGGCAGGACGTTGGTTTCCTTCGCCCAGGCGAGCCAGGCCTTCTTCATGGTCGCGACGCGGCCGGGGTGCTTCGTTGCGAGGTCGTTCGTCTCCGTGCGGTCGGCGGCCAAGTCGTAGAGTTCCCACGGCTGGCCGGCAGGAACGTTCTCGCAGACGAGCTTCCACGCGCCCATGCGGACGGCGGCGCTGCTCTGGTGTTCCCAGTAGATCGCCTCATGGGGCGGTCGTCTGCGGTCCTGGAGGGTCGGCAGGAGACTGATCCCGCGTGCGGGCTTGATCGTCTTGCCTTTGTACGTCTTCGGGTAGGTTGCGCCGGCGACGTCGAGGCAGGTGGCGAGGACGTCGACGACGTGTCCGGGCTGGTGGTCCAGGCGGCCGGGGCGGCGGATGCCCCCGGGCCAGTGGGCGATCAGCGGCGTCGACACCCCGCCCTCGTGCGACCACTTCTTGAACAGGCGGAACGGCGTGTTTGACGCGTTCGCCCAGGCCCGCCCCTGGCTGGCGGAGCGGCCGGACTCCTTGCGCCACTTCGCGAAGTTCGCGATCCGGTTGGTCGCGAACTTGTACCCGAACATCTCGCCCTCCGGCTCGGCGGAGCAGCCGTTGTCCGACAGGAACAGGATCAGCGTGTTCTCGTAGACACCGCGCTGCTTGAGGCGCCGCACCAGCCGGGCGATGTTCCGGTCCATCCGGTCGATCTGGGCGGCGTAGATCGCCCGGCGGAAGTCCAGTTCGTCACGGTCGGAGGCCGAGAGCGACTCCCACTTCGGCGCATCGTCCTCGGACAACGCCCAGGACTTCTCCAGGATGCCCATCTCGATCATTCGCTGGTATCGCCGGCGTCGCAGCTTGCGCCATCCGTCCGTGTACGTGCCCCGGTACTTCGCGATGTCTTCATCCGGCGCTTCGAGCGGCCAATGCGGGGCGTTGTACGCGACGTACTGGAAGAACGGCTTGCCC
>CAZEJA010000420.1:0-2924 GCA_964512215.1 uncultured Planctomycetaceae bacterium | reverse complement strand
ACAGTCCCTGGGCCCGCCAGAGCGGCTTGTCGGTGTATTCCCAGCGGGTGTAGATGATTCGCCCGTCATCCAGGACCGTCGGCAGATAGTCGGGCTCGTTGTTGCGCGAGGTCAGGTAGATGTTCCGCCCGTCGGCGTCGCACCGGGCCAGCACGTAGGCGTTCGTCGGGGGCATGCAGCGGACGTACGTGTGCCCGCGCGTGGTCGAGAAGAGGATGTGCTCCCCGTCGGGCAGGTAGATGGGGTCGAGGTCGTCAAACGGCCCGTCGGTGAGTTGGCGCAGGCCGCTGCCGTCCACGTGGATTTCGTAGAGGTGGAAGGACTTCTCGTTGTGCGGTTTGAAGCAGAAGAGCACCTTCTTGCCGTCGAACGACAGGTCGGGGCGCCAGAACGATCCGTGCAGGGGCGAACGGGGCATCAGTTGTGCGAGCGTGCCCGCGGGGGAGAGGCCGTCGAGGGTCATCAGGCGTGCGCCAGGCACGGCCATGTAGCCCAGGCGGTGGCGGGTTTCGTGTTTCCATTCCTTCCCTTGCGGGAAGGGCATGTCGACGAACAGGACCTTGTCGAAGTTCACGACGGGGTTGCCCAGGGCGATCGCCCGCTTGATCTCGCGGACCTGGAAGTAGAGTTCGCGACTGGGGGCGGTCAGGGAGGCAACTCGCTTCTGAACGGTCTGGAGCTTCCGCAGTTCCGCAGCGAAGTCGGCGGCCTTCGGGGAGTGCCGCCGGATGCGGGCGGCGAGGTGGCGGGTCCAGGCGATCTCCTTGCCGATACGGTCGCGCGTGGGCTTGCCGTCCGCCTGGTGCAGCCAGTCGCGTTCGAGGGCGGCCCTCGCCTCATCGGCCGACAGATCGCGCGTCTCCGGCGTGGAGGGGGTCACATACGGAGCGACGGCCTCCTGGACCTTCGGGCGGAACCGGACCCGCTCGCCCGCGTCGAGAATCACGTCGATCCAGTCGGGGGAGAAGCCTGCCTTCTCACCGAGGGCAAGGAGTTCCCGGTACCTTCTCTCGATAGCCTCGACCTCTTTCCACTTGCGAAGTTGCTCGGGCGTCTGCTTGCGCCACTGTGGCGGCGTCAGGGGGCGATACTCGACGAGAAGCTCCATCAGTCGCTCCGCCGCGTGCTGCAGGGCCTTGTCGCTTTCCGCAGTCAGGTATCGCAGGGGGGGCAGTCCGCCCCAGGTCGAAAAGCTGCCGTATTCCTCGGGAAACCGGCGGCGAATGAGGGGCACGATGCTCCGGGCGAAGTCGTGTCGAGTCCGCGCGGGCCTGGCGGCCAGCTTCTCCCGGGCGGCGGCGAGCGTCTCGGCGAACGTCTCCCGCGGCTGGTAGACGGTTCGAAGCTCTTTCTCGAGCTGCGCTGTCTGCTTGCCCAGAGCCTGGAGCCCCTGCCGGTGGAGCAGGGCGACCTCGTCGGCCGTCAACGCTTCAGCGTAGATGCGGAGATCGTCCATATCCCCCTGGAAGCACTCCTGCCCGTTGGACGATCCGATGCAGCCCGGCGCCTTGCCCTTCGCGGCGATCCGTCCGGGACGGGCGAGCGACCCGACTTCCCGGCCGTCCAGATAGACGCGCATGACCCGTCCGTCGAACGTCGCTGCGCAGTGATGCCACCCGCCGTCCAGCACGCCGGCCGGATCGATCCGGGCGTCGCACTCCACGTACCCGCCAACGTTCAGGCCCAGCGACAGAATCCGCCCGTCGCTCTGGAACGAGAACAGCACGCGGTTACCGCCGTCCTCCTTCCGGAAGATCTCTCGATACGCCTTCAGGTCGGTCGGGCGCACCCAGGCGCTGAGCGAGACGCGGCGGATGTCGCTGAAGTCAGGCTTGCCCGGGACCCGGAGCTTGTGTGTTCCGGCGAACCGCATCCCACGCCCGAACACGCCGCGCGTGGTTGCCAGCCCCTTCCGCCCGCCTTCGGGTGAAGCATCGTTGCCCTTGCCCGCCACGTCCCGGACGGCGTCGACGGACGCATCGTCAAACGTCCAGTGGGCAATGAGCGGCTTCGCGGGGCCCGGGCCAGCCGAAGCATCATCTTCAGCGCGTGCGTACTGCGGGGCGGCACAAGCAGCTGCGAGGATCGCAGCTACCCACCACCCGTTCGCGTGTCGGAGAACTCGCACGGGGAGACCTCGGCTAGGGGTTCGGCTTGCTGGTCAGGACGATGTTGCGGAGGACGGCAAAGGCGGATTCGCTGTCGTAGCCGTCCACGGGCAGCGAGGGCGTGCCCAGCAGCCCGTGCGTGATGTCCTCGCGGGTGTAGTAGACGGCCGGCCGGTCGTTGACGAGGACAGCCCGCAGGTTGGGTGAGGGATCGCCGCCGAGGCGTTTCTTCGCCATTCCGCGGTAGACGACCTTCCGCAACTCTCTGCCCGCCAGCGCGTAGACGGGCGAGCCGGACGAGACGCGCCGCAGGTTGTCGGCGCCATACATGGCCTCGACGAGCGCCTCGGCCGACGCGGCGAATCCCGCAGCCCGCGGCGTGCCTGTTGCGGGATCGGTCTTGTACGTCACGCCGCCGGCGGCTTCGAGCAGCAGCGTCCCCCCGCCGGCGACGAAGGCTTTCAGCGCGGCGACCTCGTCGGCGTTCAACTGGAACTCGTTGGTGCCCGACAGGATCGCGACGGCCGGGGCGGACTCGGCGAGCCCGGCGATCGGGATGGGCCCGACGGGCTGAACGTTGACCTTGCATCGCGCCGCCATCAGGCGGGAGAACCGCTGGAGGGCCTGCGGCTCGGGATTGCAGTTGCCGTTGTGCTGCAGGCGGGCGACCTTGACGACGGGAATGTTCGTCGTGGCCACGGCCGCAGGCCAGTGGTTCGTGCCCCGGTGCGGCAGTTTGCCCTTGGCGGTGACGTAGGCGAACAGATTGGTGGCCGACTGGAACGCCCAGCGGCCGGTGGCGGTGTTCTGGAGCTG
>CAZEJA010000419.1:0-2929 GCA_964512215.1 uncultured Planctomycetaceae bacterium | reverse complement strand
CGCGCGGGCCGTCGATGAGCAGGCACTCCGACAGTGCCCAGCGGATGTTCTCGCCGCCGAAACGCTTGAGGATCTCGACCGCCCAGATCTCCTTGCCCGTGGCGGCGTCGAGACAGACCGTCCGTCCGTGGGCGTTCATGTGGTAGAGGCGTCCCTCGCTGATCGCGCAGCTCGCCCGCGCCCCGCCCCAGGGCTTCTTCCACGACCGCCCGTTGACGGCCCGCCACGTGGGCTTGCCCTTCATGTCGAGCGCGAAGATGACGAGGTCGTCGCCCACGTCGCCGGTGATGTACATCCTCCCGCCGCTGATGACGGGCGAGGAATACCCGCGCCCCAGACCGCTCGACTTCCACAGCACCTTCGGCCCGTCTTTGGGCCACGATTGCAGCAGTCCCTTCTCATCGCAGATCGCATCGCGCCGAGGCCCGCGCCACTGGGGCCAGCCCTTCTCGGGCGAGGGTATCAGCCCGTCGGCCGGGGGCTTGTCCGCAGCGGATGCAGCGCCCCCAAGCAACAGCAGTACGGCAGCAGCCAGTCGGATTCGCAGTTCCTGTCTCATGGTCGCACCTCCCAAGAGCGTCGAACCTGAACCCTACCGCCGCCGGGCGGCCCCGTCAAGCAGAGGGAGCGGCGAACACGGCTGGACAAGCCAGCCGTGCCACCCGCCGGCGTTTCAGCTTTCAGCTTTGAGCTTTCATCCCCCCCCTCCCAAGCCCAGCCACTGCGCCGGCTGGGAAACCGCCCCCTTCAGAGAAGTTGACGAACCCCTCCCCGCCCTGTAGCCTTCCCTCCATGAACCCCCGATCGCTCGGAGCGTCCCTGTGCGTAATCCTGCTGTTCGGCGCGACCGCGCCGGCGCGGGCGGCCGAACCCACGTCGGAAACCTCCCCCGAGCTGCGGAAGGTGCTGAAGCTCTACCCCCGGGCCGACACCGACGGCGACGGCGTGCTGAGCGCCCCCGAGGCCGCCGCGCTGCGGAAGCAGATCCGAGCGGCGCAGCTCGAAGCCGGCACGGACACGTGGAGGCATCTGCGGACCAAGCCCCCCGTCGCCGCTGCGCCCGCCAAGGCAGCCGACCGGGAGGTCTGGCCGGTCGTGATCCCGGGCGCCGACCTTCTCGGCCTGACGGGCATCCCGCCGAAGCAGCTCGTCGCCTTCCGGTATGCCAACCGGTGGCAGCAGATCCCCGTCCAGGTCGACGAGCGGGCCGTCGTCGAGTTTCACGACATCTACAACAAGGCCTACTTCAGAGGCCCCTGCTTCCGAACGCTCGTCTACACCGATCCCGACACGTACACCGGCGCCGACGGCGACGCAACGCTCGACGCCGACGACGAGGTCGTGTTCATGGCCCGCGACGCGGGAAGCAAGCCCCCCTCCTGGTCCGATCCGCCCGGCGTGGTGGGCGGCTCGGGCGTGCAGGTCGAGATCGCCGACCCGCGCGGCGGCGGCGCGTCGCACGTCTATCTCTTCCGCAGCGCCGGCCGGCTGATCCCGTCGGCGGGCAAGCGGTACGTCGAGTACACCTACAAGCTCAAAGCGGGCGACTACCGCAAGAATTTCAGCTTCCGCAAGGGCCCCAACCCCGAGGACAGCACCGTCACGACGCCGCACTACACGCGACATTTCTCGGACCGGTGGATCAGCGACGGGCTGACGATCCGCCCGCCGCGGGGCACCGGCGTCGACCTGCTCGACATGTACAAGGCCCTCTTCGCACCGGGCCTCTCCATGCGCAGCATGCGCACGTTCTCCATCGGCGAGGGGGCGTTTATCGTCAACAAGAGCGGGCCCGTGCGGGCGATCCGGTCCTACGTCGGCTGCAATAGCGGACCGCTCACGCAGGGCAGGCACTTCTTCTACGACCGGTGCGAGGACCACAGCGTGCTGCTGCGCGTACACGTGATCCCCGCGCTGCTGATCTTCGCGGACTACAGCCCCGAAGCGAAGGGCATGACCTACTCGAACAACCTGAACCCCAAGGGCGTAACCGTCGACGGCAGGAAAGACGCCGTCCAGCGGGGCACGCTGACATGGGAGATGCTCTCCGGTCGGGCCGGCAGCCTGATCACGCTCAACCGCCTGGTCACGACGTTCCCGAACTACAAGCCCACGTCCTATTACCTGGACGCCGAGAACTCGAAGCTCCGCCAGATCACGGGCGATCCCCACGCGCTGGGGGCGAGCGGCCCGTACTACAGCGCCCCGATCCGCAACACCGACCCCCGCCGCGGCACGGCTGGGATATTCGAGATGCGGCGCATTCTCGTCTTCGAAGGCCCCGATGCCACCACCGACACCGCCCGCGCCTACCTCACCGAAGCCGCCCTCCCCCTCACCACGCGCCTCTCCCCGGCCGGCAGGTGAGCAGCCCCTCGCGCGGCGGCTGGGAATCACTTCTCCGCCCGCACGTCGAAGGCGGACAGCGCATTGCCGTGACGCAGATACAGCCGACCGCCGCAGACCACCGGGTGCGCCCACGTCTGCCTCTTGCCGGGCTCGGTTAGTTGGAGGTTCCCGGTGACGACGAACCCATCGTCCGTCGCCTTCGCCAACGCCATCTTCCCGTCGTCCGAGTAGAGGTAGAACATCCCGTCGGCATAGGTGAGGCATTCGTTGGGCCACTTGTACGAGGACTTCACGCGCGCGGAGGTGAAAATGGTCTTGCCCGATCGGAAGTCGATGCACATCCAGGGGGCCGAGCGGCTGAGCTGCTCGGCGTAGCCGTAGATCCGCCCGTCGACCAGCACAATGCTCCCCTGCTTGTTGTCCAGCGTTCCGTTGTTCCAGTGCCTGGTCACCGAGCATTCGTCACCCGAGACGTCCAGGCGGAGCGACGTCGTGCCCTTGCGGCCGCAGCCGGAGACGATCACGAAGCCGTCGTGGAACAGCGGCGTGGTGATGTTCTCGTCGGCGTAGACCTTGTGCG
>CAZEJA010000418.1:0-2933 GCA_964512215.1 uncultured Planctomycetaceae bacterium | reverse complement strand
CAGCAGGTCGCCGTTGGGACAGTTCACGAGTGCGGGACAGTGGTTGTGGCGGTTGAAGACCGGGCAGTTCTCCGGGCGCGGCGGCTTGACGTACACGCGCGGACCGCGAAAGAACGGTTTGCTCGGATCCGGACCCCTGGTCAGGTCGGGGGGAACCGTCTGCTTGACATTCCGCGCACTGAGCGGCGGCCGGACGACGGGCAATGGCTTCGTCTCGGGCGCTTCTCCCCGGACCACACGGAAACCGATCAGCCAGCTCTTGTCGGCCGGCAGCGTCCCGGAACGATTGGCGCTGCGGAGGAACGCCAGCGTCGTGGAATGACTCCCGCCGCGGGTGACCTTGAAGTCGCCATCCGCTCGACCGACCGGGTCGACCTGGTCGCCCTTGGCGTACGGCCCGTACCAGTCGCCGCACCACTCCTCAACGTTGCCGTGCATGTCGCGAAGCCCCCACGCATTCGCGGGCGTCGCGCCGACGGTCAGGTCGACGGGCTTGTCCTTGCCCCGGTTCGAGCCCGGCTGCCAGCTCAGCGTGACGTTCTTGTGAAACGCCTTCGGCAGCTTTTCGCCCGTGTGGTACGGCGTGGTCGTGCCCGCGCGGCAGGCATACTCCCATTCCGCCTCCGTCGGCAGTCGGTAGGGCTTGCCTTCCTTCTTCGACAGCCACTTGCAGAAGGCAACGCCCTCCCGCCAGCTCACGAACACAACCGCTTCGTCATCGCCCTTGGAGAACCCCAGCTTCCCGCGGAGCTTCCTGTGCGCCGGGTCGAACTTCTCGTATTGCGCGTTCGTGACTTCCGTGACGCCCATGTGGAACGGCCGGGAAATCGTGACCTTGTGAACGGGTCGCTCGTCGAAGTCGCCCCCCTTCTCCTGCCCCATCCGGAACGACCCCGCCTCAATGCGAACCATCTTCATGCCCAGCGAGTTGACGAAGTCGCTCTGCATCTGAGGTTGCTGCGCCGCGCCGGCCGGTCCGGCCGCGACGAGAGCCCATGCGACGATCAGGCCTCTCATCATTCCTCCCTACTTCGCCCCGCAGCACTTCTTGTACTTCCTGCCCGAGCCGCAGGGACAGGGGGCGTTGCGCTGGGGGGCGGCGTCGGCCTTGATCGGCTCGACCTTGTCGGTCTTGTCGATCAGTTCCTGCTCCGCCTCGATGTCGTCCTTGCCGCGGGCGCGCTTGGACAGGTCGTCCAGCTTGCCGGCCTTCTGGCGTTTGGCGAAACGATTTCCGATGGGGTCGCGTGCCATGTCTCTGATTTCCTCCGCGGAGCTATTCGTCCCGGTCCGCAATCTGGCGGAGCGAGCGTGCGATGGATCGCAGATAGATCACGCCCGCCCAGGCCAGCCCCGTAAACAGCGCCAGGAGGCACAGGGCGACGGTGGCGATGGTCTGCATGTCCTCGGGACACGAACCGGCCAGCATGGTGCTCGCAATCATGACGGTGTCCTTTCAAGCGGCGTCAAGCTTCCTTGCCGCAGCACTTCTTGTATTTCTTGCCCGAGCCGCACGGGCACGGGTCGTTGCGTCCGACTTTGGGCACGTCGCGGATGATCGTCTCGACCTTCTTCGGCTCGGCCGCCGCTGCCTGGTCGGCCATGTCCTGCGCGAGATGATCGTACCCGCTGAGCTGCTCGTGTACGAGGCTGGAGACCTCGTAGACGCTGGACATCTGCTCGCCCGCGGCCAGGCGGACCTTGAAGATCATGTCGGTGATCTTGTCGCGAACGCCCGCGAGCATGTCCTGGAACATCCGGGCGCCCTCGCGCTTGTACGCGACGCGCGGGTCCTGCTCGGCGAAGCCCCGCAGCCCGATGGCGCTCTTGAGATGGTCCATCGCCAGCAGGTGATCCTTCCACGAGCTGTCGTAGATCTGCAGCAGGACGAACCGCTCCAACTCGGTCATCTCGCGACGCAGGAACCGCTTGCCCGCGTCCACGAGCCTCGCGAACGCGTCGCCGTTCATGTCCTCGGCGTGCAGTTCCGTGTCGAAGCGCGCCCGGGCGAACTCCGAGGCCGCCGCGGGATCCGGCGCCGAACCGACGCCCTGGCGGATGGCCTCTTCCAGCTTCCCGCCCGTCATCCATTGCTCGGAGATGCCCACGAGGTGCGTGTAGATCTCATCCGGCTTGGCGTCGCGGAATCGCTCGACGTCCAGTTCGGCGTCGTACTTCCGCCGCGCCCACTCGGCCAGGTTGGTCAGGGCGTAGACGTTCTCCGTGCCCGCCTGGGCGACGGTCATGTCCATCGCGTGCTCGACGGGGTACTCGATCTCCCGCCGGGCGTACGCGTCCGACACCTTGTCCATCAGCGTCGCGGTAACGGCGTCGACCGGGCCGGTCAACTCGTCAGCGGAGATCGCCATCGCGAACTTGTCGCTCGCCCACTCCGCCAGCGACCGCTCGGCGAACCCCTCGGCCAGGTACGGTGCGACGTCGCTGAGGTCCGCCTCCTCGATCCGTTCCGAAGCCGCGGCCGTCAGTTCGGTTCCCACCTCGGCGGGCGTCATCTTGCGGAGCTGGTTCTGGGAGAGGTTCACGTTGAAGCGGCTCATCGCCCAGGCGCTGAGACCCCGCAGGTCCCAGTCGCGGGCATCGAGCTCCTCGTCCATGTACTCGCCCAGCGTGATGTTGATGTCGTTGTAGGCTTCATCCTTGGCGCGGGACTTGAGCGTCGCGATCAGCTCGTCGACGTCCTCGGGGCCCGTGGCGCGGATCTGCCCCTCCTCCAGCGAGATGTGCAGCCGCTGGCGGGCCCATTCGGCGATGCAGCGCTTGGCGTACTGCCCGTCGAGGTAGTCCTCGACCGCCTCGCCCACGGAGGTCTCGATCATCTCCATGACGAGGCCTTCGAGCTGCCGCCCCTCGAGGATCTTCTGGCGCCGCGAGTAGAACGTGTGGCGCTGGTGGTCCATGACCTCGTCGTACTC
>CAZEJA010000417.1:0-2952 GCA_964512215.1 uncultured Planctomycetaceae bacterium | reverse complement strand
GGAGTACAGCATGAATACTGCGCGTCTGGGCGTGATCTTCCTGGCGGGGCTGGTCGGGGTCGTCGGTTGCGGCGAGCCCGCGGACATACAACCGGGGGCCACCGCGCCGCTGGCGGGCGTTCAGTTGGGTCCGGCCCGGGATATCGTCGCCACGTGCTTCGACTCGATGGGCGGGCTGGAGGCCTGGCGGAAGGTCCCGCGCGGTCGCATGACCGCCGTTGTGACGATGTACGACTTCGAGGGTGTCCCGTACGTGAACCGTCAGAAGCACGTGCTGAACATTCGCGGGGGCACGCTGGCCGTCGAGGCGACCAACCCGCGCGGCACGTGGAACCTGACGGCGAGAGACGACGGCACGTGCAGCATGAACGTGCGGGGCGTCTGGCCGGCGGATGACAAGCTGGTTGTCATCGCCTGCTCGGCGTCGACGCTGCTGCATCGCCTTCGCGGGGCGATGAACCTGCTGCTGACGGATGAACGCCCCGACGGCGCCGAGGCCACCCGCTTCGATGGGAACGACGTCGTCCGCGTCGGCGTGACGGGCGACAACGAATGGGCGATGGCGTACTACTTCGACGCCACCACCGGGCTGCTGCGGTACGTGACCAGCCGCGGCGACGGGCCGTACGAATACGGTACGGTGACGATCTACGAGTACAAGATGCTCGCCAGCGGCATGGTGTTCCCCAGCCGGATCCAGGTGGTGGCCCTCGGCGATCACGCCATGATCGGCGAGCAGGTCCTTCTGGAGGCCGACTTCTCCGACGTCCGGATCCGATGAGCTTTTGTCGTCGCTGCCGGTTCAACGAGTCTAGAATAGTGTGATGAGCTTGGACATCAGCGGCATTTTGGACGACTGGCCCTACGAGTCGGGACACGTGATGGCCCGACGGATCCGAGGGGATGACGGGCGGGATAAGATCCAACTGCGCCTGGACTTGGGGGTCTTGCAGATGGAGACGGCCGGCCGGCCCGACGGGCGGCGCCCCCACGGGCAGGAAAGCCTGCTCGTTCACTACGAGCAGCAGCTCCAGCAGCACATCGAGCGACACGGGAGCGGGGAAGGTTTTGAACTGGACGAGCGCGCCTGCGAATTGCTGCGGGCCGAGGGGGTCATGTACTACCACCGCTACCTCGCGGCCTTCGTGCTGGAGGAGTACGGCATCGTCATCCGCGACTCGAAGCGGAACCTGCGGATGTTCGATCTGTGCAGCACGTACGCGAAGGAGGAGTCGGACCGCCACATCCTGGAGCAGTACCGCCCGTATGTGATCATGATGGGCGCGCGGGGCAAGGGGATGATGTCGCTGAAGGACAATCGCCCCAAGACCGCCCTGGCGGCCGTGCAGAAGGGCATCGACGACATCCGCCTGTTCTACCAGCAGTTCGGGCAGGAGGACGCCTTCGAGGCGTGCGGCGAGGTGGCGATTCTTCGCGGGCTGGGCAAGGAGATCGAGGCTCGGATCCCCGTCGATCCGCTCAAGAAGCTTCGGGGCGAACTCGCCAAGGCCGTCGACGAGGAGCGGTACGAAGAGGCTGCCTCCCTGCGAGACCAGCTCCGTCGCGCCACCGAGCAGCTCTCCCATAACAGCGAGTAACGGCGAGCGGAAAACGGGGACTGGCTCGGCGCAGGCCACAGGCCGAGCACGTGCCTGTACCCGCTTTCCGCGGGTTCCGCGCCGAGTGGCCACCTGCCTGCCCCCGACGCACGCCCAGGCTTCGCTTGAGCGTGGCACCCGCGCTTGCCCCAGCCGGCCCGTCCCGGTAAGATGATATCTTGTTCGCTAGGGGCGTCCCGGCCGCTGTGCCCGGACTGAGATGACCCTTGGAACCTGATCAGTGAATCCCCGCCGCGAGCGGGGGTGAGTTGCGTAGGGAAGCGGACGGCTGTCTCGGTATCGAGGCATCCCGGCCGCTTCACGCGGCCGCTTTTGTGCGCGGGACGGTCCGGATGGACGTGACGATCACGAGAGAGCAGGACCTCACGCCGCGGCAGGATCGGGAGATCCTCGATCTGCAGCAGGCGGCGTTCCCGAACACGGCCGAGTTCGCGCACCAGCGATGGTGGCATACGCCGCCGACGGACGACCGGTGGGTCGGCGCCCGGCGGGACGGGCGGCTGGTGGGGGGCGCCCGCCTGGTGCGGCGGCGCATTCGCGTCGGCGACGTCGAACTGGACGTGATGGGATTCGGCAATGTGTGCTCGCACCCGAACGCCCGGGGGACCGGAGCGGCGAGTGCGTGCATGATCGCCGGTGTGGAGTACATGCGCGGCGCGGGCGTCGACTTCGGCCTGCTGTTCTGCGGCGAAGGGGCGCACGGGTTCTACGGCCGACTCGGCTGGCGGGACGTGGGCAACGAGGTGGTCTACCACGTGCCCGACGAAACCGGCGTCCTCGTGCGGGGCGGCGGGCATGAGTGTACGTTGATTCACGCGGCGGGCAGACCCGCCGATGATTGGCCGGCGGGGACGGTCGACCTGAGCGGGCCGGACTGGTAAGGAGCAGCATGACGCAGTACGAACAGGCAAAAGCGGGTGTGATCACGCCTGAGATGCAGCGAGTCGCCGAGCGCGAGCGCCTCGCGGCCCGGACGGTGCGCGACGAGATCGCCGCCGGGCGTCTGGTGATCCCCGCCAACCGCCTGCACCTGGCGGGAACCGGCGAGTCGGACGTGAAGCTCGACCCGTGCGGCATCGGGCGGGTGGCGACCACGAAGATCAACGCCAACATCGGCGCCTCGCCCGTCAGCAGTTGTCGCGAGCACGAGTTGCTCAAGCTGCAGTGGGCGGTGAAGTTCGGCGCCGACGCCGTGATGGACCTCTCGACCGGCGGCGACCTGGACGCGACGCGCGAGTTCCTCATCGCCAACGCGACCGTCCCCATCGGCACCGTGCCGATCTACTCCATGATCGTCGACAAGCCCGTCGAGGACCTGACTTGCGACGACATC
>CAZEJA010000416.1:0-2973 GCA_964512215.1 uncultured Planctomycetaceae bacterium | reverse complement strand
CCCGTGCCTTCGAAGCGGACGCCGCACGAGCCGCGCCAGCCCTTCTGCGACAGGACCATCTTCACGCCGTTGGCGTAGCGGGCGACCAGGCCCTCGCCGTACTCGTTGTGCGGGCAGGTATACTCGACAGCCGACGTCGTGTCGGCGCCGATGGCCATCTGACACTGGCTGATCGTGTGGCTGCCCCACTCGCCGATCCCGCCCGTGTGGAAGTCGTAGTGCCCGCGCCACTTGCCCTGGATGTACTGGCGGTTGAACGGCCGCCAGGGACACGGGCCCAGCCACAGGTCCCAGTCCACTTCATCGCGCGGCGGGGTGGGCTCGGCGGGAAGCCAGTCGTGTCGCGTCATCGACGAATGCCGCGACAGGTGGGCATGCACCGTGTGGACCTTGCCCAGCCGCCCCGTCCGCGCCATCTCGCACGCGAAGACGAACTTCGCCTCGCTCCGCCGCTGCGTGCCCGTCTGGAACACGCGCGCGTAGCGCTTTTCCGCAGCCGCCAGAGCCTGACCTTCCGCGACCGTCATGCTGCCGGGCTTCTCGCAGTAGACGTCCTTGCCCGCTTTCATCGCCAGGATCGACGCCATCGCGTGCCACCGTTCACCCGTGGCAATCAGGACGGCGTCGATGTCGTCGCGGGCGGGAAGGAACTCCCGCAGGTCGCGATACATCGTGCAGTCCTTGTTGCCGTAGTTGCCGTCCACGACGCCTTTGACACGCTCGCGCGACGCCCTCTGCACGTCGCAGATGGCTACGAACTGCGTGTCCGCCTCGCTCATCAGCCACTTCAGGTCGCCCATGCCGCGCCCGCGAAGGCCGATGCCGCCGAACACGATCCGCTCGCTGGGAGCGACGGCGCCGTTCTTGCCCAGTGCGCGACCGGGCACGAACCACGGCAGCGCGACCGCTGACGCCCCCGCCACAGCCCCGCGGTGCAACAGCGTCCGTCTCGAGATATTCCTCATCCTCGACTCCTTCTGCGATCCGTCTTACAGCCGCCAGGGATCCCGCAGGGCGCGCGAGCGGAGGCGGTTGGCCTCATCGTCGTTGATGAACTCTTCCTTCACCGGGTCCCACTTCACGTCGCGTCCCAGCCAGAGGCAGATGTTCGCGCCGTGAACGGCGGTCATCGACCGGTGCGACGCGACGGCGTTGGCCACGGGCTGGCGCCGCGTCTTGATGCAGTCCAGCAGGTTCCGCATGTGGTCCGCCGCCCGCTGCGTGCGGGCCTGGTACTCGCCCACCAGCCGCTTGTATTCCTTCATGAACGACGGAGAGGACACGTCCGGCACGGAGTACCGGTCGGCCGTCGCGACCCAACCTTCGTCGCCCTCATAGCGTGCGCCGCAGGATCCGCGCCAGCCCTTGCGCTGGAGCACGAGCTTCACGCCGTTGGCGTACGTCGCCACCAGCCCTTCCCCGTTGTTGTTGCCCGGGTGCTTGTACTCGACGGGCGACGTGTGGTCGCAGTCGATGGCGCCCTGACACTGGCAGATCGTGTGGCTGCCCCACTCGCCGACGTCGCCGGTGTGGAAGTCGTAGTGCCCGCGCCACCGCCCCTGCACGTACTGGCGGTTGAACGGCCGCCAGGGGCAGGCGCCCAGCCAGAGGTCCCAGTCGATGTCGTTCGGGTCCGGCGTGGGCTCGGCCGGCAGCCAGTCGTGACGCAGCACCGGCGTCCAACTGGAGATGTGCGCCCGCAGCGTGTGGACCTTGCCCAGCATGCCCGTCCGCACGAGCTGCTCGGCGAAGATGAAGTTCGCTTCGCTCCGCCGCTGCGTCCCGGTCTGGAAGATCCGCCCGTAGCGCTGGGCGGCCTTGACGAGGGCCTGCCCCTCGGCGACGGTCATGCTGCCGGGCTTCTCGCAGAAGACGTCCTTGCCCGCTTTCATCGCCAGGATCGACGCCAAGGCATGCCACCGCTCGCCCGTCGCGATCAGCACGGCGTCGATATCGTCACGCGCGGGGAGGAACTCCCGCAGGTCGCGATACATCTCGCAGTCCTTGTTGCTGTAGTTGGCATCCACCGTAGCCTTAACGCGCTCGCGCGAGGCCCGCTGCACGTCGCAGATCGCGACGAACTGCGTGTCTTTCTCCCGCATCAGCCACTTCAGGTCGTGCATGCCGCGCCCGCGGATGCCGATGCCGCCGAACACGATCCGCTCGCTTGGCGCGACCGCGCCGTTCTTGCCCAGCGCCCGCCCGGGCACGAACCACGGCAGGGCTACCGTCGACGCCCCGGCTGCTACCCCGCGCTTCATCAGTTTCCGCCTCGAAATCCTCTTCATCATCAGCTCCTGTCCCGCGCGGCTACAGCCGCCACGGCCCGCGCATGCCGCGGGAGATCATTCGGTTCGCCTCGTCGTCGTGGACGAACCGCTCGGTTCCAGCATCCCAGTGGACTTTCCGCCCCAGTCGCAGCGCGATGTTGGCTGCGTGACAGATCGAGGTGGCCCGGTGCGAGTTCTCCGCCGGGCAGATCGTGGTGGTCCGATTCTTGATCGCCTCGAGGAAGTTCAGCTCTTGCACCCCCGCATTCGAACACGACGCTCCGCCGATGCCGCGCAGCTTCAGGATCGACTTCGGCGCAGCCGTCACGGCGTTGGTGTGATCGTGGACCTGGATCCAGCCCTCCGAACCCTCAAACTTCGTCCAGCGGTCGGTGAACGGACCGGCCGCCCGGATCACCAGCTTCACGCCGTCCCGATAGGTGCAGTTGACGCTATACGTGACCGGCGTCTGGAAGTACCCCGGTTCGGGCCACTTCGCCGTCCCTTCGTAGGTCACGGGGGCGTCCAGCTCCGTTCCCCGCACCCACTGGGCGAAGTCGACCAGGTGCGTGCCCATGTTGGCCACGGTCCCGCTGCCCGTGTCCCAGATGTTGTTCCACCCGCCGTTGACCAACTGGCTGCAGTACTGCCGCTGCGGCGTCGGTCCCAGCCAGCGATCGAAGTCGAAGCCCTTCGGGGGCGC
>CAZEJA010000415.1:0-2981 GCA_964512215.1 uncultured Planctomycetaceae bacterium | reverse complement strand
AAGCGCCGTCCCGGGGGACGGCGCCTTTCGTGTTTTTTTCGACTCTTCGATTATATCCCGCGGACCTTGATGGCCTTGGGGCCCTTCGGTCCTTCGGTGATCTCGCATTCCACGGCCTGCCCCTCCTCGAGGGACTTGAAGCCGTCGCCCTCGATGTCACCGTAATGAACGAACGCTTCCGTTCCGTCATCGACCGTGATGAAACCGTACCCCTTGGAATTGTTGAACCACTTGACCGTACCAGTAGACATGCTGCAACTCCTTCAACCAGATCGGCGGAAATGGATTCACCTGCACCGCCCCAGGCAGCTCGACCTGCGAGAGACAGACATGCCGCCCAGCGCCGGGCGGAGCACAACCAATACAGGAAATGAGCCCGGTCGCCAGCCGGACCGCTTCGGCGGGCGAAGAACCGCTTCTTCAACAACCCGCCGACCACGCAACGCCGCGTATTCTGCACGCAAAACGGGATGCTGTCAACGAACTTTTGAAGTCTTCACCGCCGCGCCGCCCTCGCAGGGCTTGCCCGCCGCGTCGACGGGGTCGCGGATCGTGATCTTGTCGCTCAAGAGACGCTGCAGATCGTCCAGATCGTATGTTCGCAGGGCGCCGTGGATCACCGTGGCGCCCTGTCCGGCCGTGACGTCGCAGTCCAGAATGCTGCCCAGCGACACGAGCGAACGTCGCAGCTCGACGGAGGCGAACAGGGCCGGCTCGAGCGCCGCCGCGTGCAGAGCGGGCGGGCCGGCCTGACCGATCGCGACGAGGCGCACGGGGCGATTCGGTCCTCCGGCCGTCGACAAATGCCTCGCCAGCACCAGCACATCCTCCGCGCGCATGCCGACGTACGACCGGTCCAGCATGTACGCGACCATCACGTCGTCCCACCCGGGCCCGACCAGCGAGGCGAACTTGCCGCGCCGACCTTTGCGTGACGCGACCGTCTCGCCCAGACCCCGCAGATCTGCAGCCAGGACCGCGTGGCCCGTGCGAGCAAGCTGCTCGATCGGCCCGTTGGGTCCGGCGTCGGGCGCCTTGCCCCCGCCGTGCAGGTACAGAACGATGCCGGCGTCCGACGTCGCCCCCGTGAACCGCAGCGCCGGAAGGAATATGCCTGCCTCGGGTTCAAAGACCAGCTTCTCGATGCGCAGATCGCCGCGCCGCAACTCGCCGACGTTGCGAACCTTCGGCCGGGGCAGGTCGGCCATCGGGCGAATCCCCGCGACTTCCCGGACGGCAGCCCCTGCGTCATCCGCGGGAGTGTTCTTCCAGAATGCCCGGCGCTTCTCCGCAAGCTCCGCGGCGACCTCGCGGTTCAGGTCGAAGACGGACCGCGCGCCCTTCAGCAGCATCACCTGCCCCTTCGGCGTGCACCGGACCTGCGCGTCCGTCAGGAGCGCCGGCTTTGCTTCCGTGATCGCATCGTCGACGCCAAGCAGCCAGCGGCGCATCCATCGCACGCCCGCGACGCGAAGGTGCGTGGTGAATCCGTGCTTCTCGTCCGCTTCGACGAGATCCACCCGCTCGGCGAAGCCCAGCCGCGTGTAGGTCCGCTTGGCCCGGCGGAACGTATCCCACGTGCCGGTGATGTCGAAGAAGTCGTGCGTCGCGGCGCAGATCAGCGTGGGGCGCGGCGCCCGCATCAGCACGTACTCCGCGTGGCCCATGCCAAACGCCGCCTGCCCGTGAATCTGCTGCTCGGCGTCCTGCGGACCGATCGTCGCCAGCAGACGCCGGTAGCTCGTCAGGTAGCAGCTCGGAGCGGCGGCGAGGATCCGGTCGTCCAGCGCCATGAGATAGCTCGTCAGCGTCCCCCCGCCGGAGTTGCCCGTGCAGCCGATGCGTTTGGGGTCGACCTCCTTGCGGCTGCACAGGTAGTCGATCCCCCGCATGCCGTCCCAGATGCGGTACGTCGCGGTATTCCGCCCCACCAACGTGCTGCCGAGCCCGACCAGCGTGTGCTCCGACGTCCCGCCGAATCGCGGGCGGCCCTTGTCGTCCAGCACCTGGTAGCGCTCGCCCTGCCCGATCGGGTCGTAGCACAGGGCGACCATCCCGTTCGTCGCCAGCAGAATGCACACTTCCTGGTATCCCGCCTTGCCGTTCTTCGTGTGCCCGCACGGGACGAGGACACCGGGGTGCGGACCGGGCGCGTCGGGCAGGTACAGCAGGGCCGTCACGTAGTGCCCGGGCTGTGACTCGAAGATGACCTTCTCGATCCGGTACCCGTCGCAGTCGATGGTCCCCACCGTGCGGGCCTTCAGCGGCGTGCGGTCCGGGAAGCCGCCGAGCTGCGCGACGAAGAACTCGCGCATCCGCGTCTGATACGCGCGGACCTGCTCGGGGGTCTTGAGCTTCTCGAACGCGGCGTCGCGACGGTCGAAGGCTCGCCCCGCGAGCGTCGCGAGGTACTTCTTCATCATCTCCGACGGCGCGCCGTCGGTCTCTCCCCGGAGAACGCGAAGACCCTCCTGTCCCGAAGCGCCAGGGGGGACGACACAGAGAATCCCGAGTATCAGAAGCAGGTTCCGACTCATCTTCAGCTCCTTCGATGGAGAAGCGCCGCCACTGTACGCCTCCGACGCCCCTCCGGTAAAGCCCGCGGATGGCTTTCCGTGGGCTTTCCTGCGTTACACGGACGCCCGCCCGCGAGCGCGATGTCGCGTCGGGCTTGAATGCCCGGCGCGAATCGCTACAATACCGAATTCCACCTTCGCCTGCGGAAAGGCTAAGGCGAGAGCGAACCATGGTCCGATACAGACAAAGGAATTCATGATGTCCACAAAGATCACCCGCGTACACGGCAGACAGATTCTCGACTCCCGGGGCAACCCGACCGTGGAGGTCGACGTGCATCTCGAGGGCGGCGTGATGGGACGGGCGGCCGTGCCGTCCGGCGCCAGCACCGGCGAGAACGAGGCCGTCGAACTCCGCGACGGCGACAAGAGCGTCTATCTCGGCAAGGGCGTCCTGCAGGCCGT
>CAZEJA010000414.1:0-2992 GCA_964512215.1 uncultured Planctomycetaceae bacterium | reverse complement strand
ACGATCGGCTGGGGAGGAGCGTGTCTCGCCAAGACCTGCGGCACGGAGGCGGCGTCATCGGCGGTGGATCCGAGCAGGCACAGCGCACCTTCGAGAGAGCCGAGGAATTCCGCCAATGCGACGGGCGGGCGGATGTCGGGCAGGAACTGCTGCCCGCACTGCTTGGCCGCCGCGATGCAGTGCCCTTCCCACCGACGGCGTTTGCCCGGCGTCCGTTCGCCCTTGCCCGCGACGCTCCTGTTGAACGTCACCGCCTGAACCGAGGCGGCGCCGAGTTCGGTGGCCTTCTCCAGCAGCCAGTCCAGACGCTTGCCCTTGGGAATCGCGAAGGCGACGTGGATCTGCGGGGTGCTGCGCTCTTCCGCCGGATGCCGGCGCTCCACGTGAACGGCGACGTGATGTCGGCCGACGTCCGCGACGGTCCCGTCCGCACCGCTGCCGCGCCCGTCGAACAGTTCGACGGCCGCGCCGATATGGAGTCGCAACACGTGCAGGGCGTGGTGGGCCTCCTCCGGCGGCAGGGAGATCCGCCCGCCGGTCAGGTCGGGTGCGTAGAACCGCCGTCGCCTCGCTTCCGTGTGCATACCGGCACCTCCCCGGCAAGAGTGAAGATTCTACCACAGAGGCACGGAGAACACAGAGGTCATCGCCTTGCCGAACCGTCAACAGTGTTCGGTCCGCCCCGCAGCGGACAGCAGACGCCTCGCCGCTCCCACAAGGCCCTGTCCGTACAGTGCTTGCGAGCAAGCCCAAGTACTCTCTGCGCTCTCTGTGTCTCTGTGGTGATCCGCTTCTTGGCCTAGAGCGTTCCCTTGGTGGAGGGCACGTCGCCGCCGCGCTGGGGGTCGACGGAGATCGCCAGGCGCAGCGCCTGGGCGAACGCCTTGAAAATCGCCTCGGCGATGTGATGGTCGTTGCTGCCGTAGGGCACGTTGACGTGCAGGTTCATGCCCGCCGCGGCGGCCATGCGGCGCAGGAACTCGTCGACGAGCTGCGTGTCGAACGTGCCGATCTTGTCGCTGACGAAGCTCGCGTTGAACACGACCGCCGACCGTCCCGACAGGTCCACCGACACATCCGCGAGGGCCTCTTCCATCGGCACCCGGGCGTTGCCGTACCGGCGGATGCCCGCCTTGTCGCCCAGCGCTTCCTTCAGCGCCTCGCCGATGCAGATCCCCACGTCCTCCACCGTGTGGTGATCGTCCACCTCCAGGTCGCCCGTCGCGCGGACCGTCACGTCGCAGAGGCTGTGCTTGGCCAGATGCGCCAGCATGTGATCCAGGAAGCCGATGCCCGTCTCGCACTCGAGCTTCCCGCTGCCGTCGAGGTCCAGCGTCAGCGTGATCTGCGTTTCCTTTGTGTTCCGCTCGATGGTCGCTTTGCGTGTCGTGCCGCTCATAGGATCTCTTTCAGCGCGCCCAGCAGGGCGGCGTTCTGTTCGTCGGTGCCCACGGTGATTCGCAGCTTGTCGTCCAGCCGCGGCTGCTTGAAGTATCGGACCAATATTCCCGCCGCCTTGAGGGTCTCGTAGAGACGCTCGGCGTCGCCCGCGGGGGGACGCGTCAGCAGGAAGTTCGCCTGCGACGGCCAGACGCGGAAGCCCATCGCTTCCAGACCCGCCGTGATCTCCGCACGGGACGCCCGGACCTTGGCGGCGTTGGCGAGCATGTGGGCCTGGTCCTGCATGGCTGCCGCGCCGACGGCGCAGGCGACGGCGTCGACGTTGTAGCTGTCCTTGACCTTGATCAGCCCGTCCAGCAGCGGCGGCTGGGCGATGCCGAAGCCCAGTCGCAGCCCGGCCAGCGAGTAGCTCTTCGAGAGCGTCCGCAGGACGATGACGTTGTCGAACGCCCGGACCAGATCCAGGGCGTTGGAGTCGGCGAAGTCGACGTAGGCCTCGTCGATGACGAGCACGCCGTCGAGCCCGTCGGCGAGGCGTTCCAGATCGCCGCGAGGCGCCATCGTGCCCGACGGGCTGTTGGGGCTGGCGATGAACGTCACCGCGGCGGCGGCCGCAAGCAATCCGTCGACGGGCAGGTCGTAGTCCTCGTTGGACGGGACCTCGACGACCTCAGCGTCCTGGATCGCGGTGAGCGTCTCGTAGAGGACGTAGGTGGGCACGGGGCAGGCGGCGTTGCGTCCGGGCTCGAGGCAGGCGCGGCAGATCATCGTCAGCAGATCGTCGCTGCCGTTGCCCGCCAGGATCCACTCGGGCTCGACGCCCAGCACCCCGGCGGCCGTCTCGCGGAACCGTGCGGCCATCGGGTGCGGGTAGCGACGCAGCAGGTCCATCTCGACGGCGCGAAGGGCCTCCAGCGCCGCCGGCGAGGGCGGATACGGATTCTCGTTCGTGTTGAGCTTGATGACCTTCTCGCCCGGTCCGGGCTGCTCGCCGGGGACGTAGCCGCTCATGGCGTCGATGTTGTCGCGGAAGGTGGACATGGGTCGGGCTCTCAAGTCGCCGTACCGGCGACTGCTAAACGGTGACTATCTGCGTTTCCGTAGCTTCATTGCGTTTGCGTGGGCGGTGAGTCCTTCGCGCGTCGCGAAGTCGATGACGTCGTCGGCGTCTTCGTTCAGCGCATCGGCGTCGTAGCGCAAGATGCTTGACGCTTTCAGGAAGTCGTTGCAGCTCAGGGGGCCGAAGAACTTCGCGGTCCCGCCGGTGGGCAGCACGTGCGAGGGTCCGGCAAGGTAGTCGCCCAGCGGCACGGGCGTGCAGGGCCCCAGGAAGACCGCCCCGGCGTTGCGGATCGTCGCCATCGTCGCGTCGTCGTCGGACGTAATGATCTGCAGGTGCTCGGTCGCGAAGTCATCGGCGACGGCGCATGCGGCCGCCAGGTCGTCGACCACGATGATCGCGGAATACTGATCCAGTGCGGCGGCGATGGCGTCTTTGCGTTCGAGTGCGGGCAGCAGTTTGTCGACGGCCGCCACGACGGCGTCGGCGAGTTCCCGCGACGGCGTGACCAGCACGGCCGACCCGGGATCG
>CAZEJA010000413.1:0-3010 GCA_964512215.1 uncultured Planctomycetaceae bacterium | reverse complement strand
GCCGCAGGCTATCCCGTCGAACGGCGCATCGTCAGGCCAACCAAGAGTCCCGTCGCCGGTCCTCAGTGTTACGTTGTCGATGCCGAGTCGCTCAAGTGTCGCCCGGGCCCCCTCTGTCAACGCCCCGATCCGCTCGATGGAATAGACGTGCCCCGCCAGCTTCGCCAGAAGCGCCGTCTGGTATCCGCTGCCGGTCCCGATGTCCAGCACGCGAGAGTCGCCCCGCGGGTCGAGCTGCCCGAGCGTCAGCGCCACCACGTAGGGCTGGGAGATGGTCTGTCCGTGTCCGATCGGCAGCGGGCAGTCGGCGTAGGCCCGCCGGGCGTGTGCGGCCGGCACGAACAGCTCCCGAGGTACCTCCATGAACGCCTCCAGGACGCGCTCGTTGTCGATGCCCCGACGCCTCAACTGGTCCTCGACCATGGCGCCGCGGGCGGCGAGCAGTTTTTCTTCATGCCGACCCATCGAAGCCCTATTATAGTTCTGCGCGTCCGTGGACGCACGAAGGAACGGGCAGGGCAATGGCAAGATCGCACCTGGTGACCTTGATGACGGATTTCGGGACGCGGGACCCGTATGTGGCCGCGATGAAGGGCGCGATTCTCAGCACCGACCCGCAGGCGACCATCGTGGACCTCTCCCACGACCTGCCGGCCCACGATGTACTCGCGGCGGCGTTCGCATTGGCTCAGGCGGCGCCGTGGTTCCCACCGGACACGCTGCACGTGGTCGTCGTCGACCCCGGTGTCGGGACGGACCGGCACATCCTCGCCGCCCGGTTCGGCAAGCACCGCTACCTCTTTCCGGACAACGGGGTCATCACCTTCATCGCAGCCAGCCAGCCTCTGCAGTCGATCATCGTCGTCCGCAACCGCGAGTATCTGCCGCCCGGCGATCCGTCCTCCACCTTTCACGGGCGAGACATCTTCGCCCCGGTCGCCGGACGAATGCTCCGCGGGCTTGACATGCGGCGGCTCGGCGAGCAGCCCGGTTCGTACAAACTGCTGGACCTGCCCGAGCCCGCCGAGCGCGACGGCGCATTGGTCGGGGAGGTTATATACGTCGATCGGTTCGGGAACCTGGTGACGAACATCTCGCGGGAACTCGTCCTCGCACGCTGGGAATGCATCGATCGCGTCCGCGTGTCATGTGGCCCCGCGGACGTCGGGGCGATCCAGGGCGCCTACGATTTTGTGGCGCAGGGCCGGACGTTGGCGCTCTTCAATTCCATGGAACTGCTTGAAGTGGCGGTCAATTGCGGGCGCGCCTGCGATGCGCTCGACGCTGCCGTCGGGACGGAGATCCGCCTTGTCGGCCACGTTGCGGGGACATGAGGATACGATGACCGCGACGCCCCGCGACAAAGCAGCTTCGAGCCCCGCCCGGCTGGCGGAGGCGGACAAGGCCTGCGTATGGCACCCCTTCACGCCGATGCAACAGTGGTTGGCGGACGACCCGCTGGTCGTCGAACGCGCCGAGGCCTTTGAGCTGATCGACACGCGGGGGCGGCGTTTCATCGACGGTTTCTCCAGCCTGTGGTGCAACCTGCACGGGCATCGCGCCGCGGCGATCGACCGTGCGGTTCGCGGCCAACTCGACAAGATCGCTCATTCGACGCTGCTGGGCTGCGCGTCGGCCGCGAGCATCGAACTCGCCGAGCGTTTAGTCCGCATCACGCCTGCGCCGTTGGAGAAGGTCTTCTACAGCGACAGCGGCGCGACGGCCGTCGAAGTCGCGATCAAGATGGCCTTCCAATATTACCGCAACATCGGCCAGGCCGGGCGAAAACGCTTCCTCGCGCTGCGGCAGGGGTATCACGGGGACACCATCGGCTCGGCGAGTGTGGGGGGGATCGACACGTTCCACGGCGTGTTCGGTCCGCTGCTGTTCGAGGCGACGTTCGTCGATTCGCCGAACCCGTATCATCACCCCGCCGGCGACGAGGCGGGCGAGGTCGTGCTGGGTCAGATCGACGCTGCCCTGGCGGCGGGCGCTGGCGAGTACTGCGCCGTCATCGTCGAGCCGCTCGTCCAGGGCGCGGCCGGAATGCTCACACATCCGCCCGGGTTCCTGCGCGGCGTGCGCGAATTGGCATGCAAGCATGGAGTGTTGCTGATCGTCGACGAGGTGGCCACCGGGTTCTGCCGTACGGGAAATCTCTTCGCCTGCGAGCACGAGGATGTCGCGCCGGATCTGATGTGCCTGGGCAAGGGCCTGACCGGCGGCTACCTGCCCGTCGCGGCCACCATGGCAACGCGGGAGATCTTCGACGCGTTCTGTGGCGAGATCGCCGAGGGCAAGACCTTCCATCACGGCCATACCTACACGGGCAACGCCCTCGGCTGCGCCGCAGCGTCGGCAAGCGTGGACCTGATCTTCAGCTCAGGCCTGCCGGCCGCGCTGCCCGGCAAGATCGACTACATCCGCGAGCGTCTCGTGGAACTCTCGGGCCATCCGCACGTGGGCGACATCCGGCAGTGCGGGATGATGGTGGGGATCGAACTGGTCGCCGATCGCAAAACCAAGGCGCCCTTCGACCCCGCCGACCGCGTCGGGGCCGCCGTCTGCCGCGGCGCACGCGACCGGGGGCTGCTTATCCGCCCGCTCGGAGACGTCGTGGTGCTCATGCCCGCCCCGGCGATGGACGTGGCGACGCTGGAACGAATGATGACCGCCGCCGTGGGGACCATCGATGACTACTTCAAGACTGCCTCCGTTTGACTTCGACGTGTCCGGCTATCCGCCGCTGCCCAAGGCCAGGGGCCTGTTCGTGACCGGTACGGACACCGACGTGGGCAAGACGCTCGTCGCCGGAACGATCGCGAGATGTCTCCGCAGACAGTCCAAGCGCGTCGAGGTCTTCAAGCCCGTCGCCACCGGGTGCAGGCCGATGCGCGGCGACCTGGTCAGCGCCGACGCCGAGTTCCTGGCGGCCTGCGCCGATTCGGTGCGATCGCTGTCGGAGATATCACCCGTTCGCTACAAGGCGGCGCTCGCCCCGAACGTTGCG
>CAZEJA010000412.1:0-3026 GCA_964512215.1 uncultured Planctomycetaceae bacterium | reverse complement strand
TGATCTTCATCAACCAGATCCGCATGAAGATCGGCGTGATGTTCGGCAATCCCGAAACCACGCCCGGCGGGCGGGCGCTGAAATTCTACAGCTCCGTCCGCATCGACATCCGCCGGGTCAGCACGATCAAGGAAGGCGACCAGGCCGTCGGCAACCACGTCCGCGCCCGCGTGGTCAAGAACAAGGTCGCTCCCCCGTTCAAGACCGCGGAGTTCGACATCATGTTCGACAGCGGCATCAGCGAGATGGGCGACCTGCTGGACCTCGCGGTGATCCACGAGATCGCCGACAAGAGCGGTGCGTGGTTCAGTTACGGCCCGACGCGCCTCGGGCAGGGGCGGGCCCACTCCACCCAGTTCCTCAAAGAGAACCCCGACCTGGCCGAGGAACTCCGCGCCGCCGTGCTCGAAAAAGCCGCCCCGCACCTCGTCGACGCCCCGAAGCAGGAGTAGGACAAATGGAGGGAAAATGGGGACGGTCCCGTCGTGTGGGACTGTCCCCACTTTCCCGCAGCACACGGAGGGGGCGACCCGGAAAACAGGTACAGTCCCCAACAGCGGGACCGTCCCTATTTTCCTCCCATTCTCCTCCTGCCCTCTTTTCCTTTTGAATCCCACGTCCGCCGGGCGTAGACTCGGTTCATGAGGAGCGCGACATGAATCTAGTGGTCGGCCCATCACCGAATATCCATGGCACGGTTCGGATTCCGCCGAACAAGAGCCACTCCTTCCGCGCGTTGATCATGGCCGGTCTCGCCGAAGGCGCCAGCCACATCCACGCCCCGTCGGTGTCCAACGACTGGATGCGCGGCATCGAGGCGCTGGAGATGTTCGGCGTCGAGGTTATGCCCAAGGCCCACGACGTGTGGGAAGTCGCCGGTTCCGGCGGCGTATTGACCGTGCCCGACGACACCATCGACTGCGGCAACAGCGGAATCATCCTGCGCTTCTTCATGGCGCTGGCTGCCTGCTGCGAGGGGCACACCGTCCTGACGGGCGACAACTCATTGCGCCACATCCGCCTCTGCCAGCCGCTCATCGCCGCCCTGAACTCGCTGGGCGCCTGGGCGGTGTCCACCAAGGGCGACGGGCACGCCCCCGTCGTGGTCCGCGGACGCCTCAAGGGCGGACGGGCGGAGATCGACGGCATCGACAGTCAGCCCGTCTCGGCCCTGCTGATCGCCGCCGCCCTGGGCGATGCGCCGACGGAACTCGTCGTCCACCGCCCGGGCGAGAAGCCCTGGGTCGGCGTGACACTCGACTGGCTGGACCGCTGCGGAGTCGACTACAGCAACGAGAACTACGAGTTGTACCGCATCCGGGGCCGAAGCCGCTGGGAAGGCTTCGAGACGCGGATTCCCCTCGACTGGTCGGCCGCCCTGTACCCGATCGCGGCGGCGGTCCTCACCGAGGACAGCGAGGTCCGCCTGCCGGGCATGGACTTCGGCGACTGCCAGGGCGACAAGGGCGTCGTCGACGTCCTGCGCGAGATGGGCGCCGATATCACCATCGCCGACGACGTCGTCACCGCCAAATCGAGCACGCTCACCGGGCGCACGATCGACTGTAACGACTTCATTGACCAGTTCATGCTGATGGCCGTCATCGGCGCGTGCGCCGAGGGCGAGACCGTGCTGACCAACGCCGAAGTCTGCCGCCACAAGGAGTGCGACCGCATCGCGGAGATGCACAAGGCCCTCACCGCGATGGGAGCGTCCGTCCAGGAGCGTCCCGACGGGCTGGTGATCCGCAAATCCACGCTCAGCGGGGCCGACCTGGACAGCCGGGCCGATCATCGCATGGTCATGACCCTCGCCGTGGCCGCCCTCGTCGCCTCCGGGCAGACGTCGATCACCAATATCGAGTGCGTCAAGAAGACCTTCCCGGACTTCGTCGGGCAGATGCAGGGCATCGGCTGCGATATGCGAAAGCAGTAGCCCACAGGCACTGCGGATCCCACTGAAGCAGGGCGAAATCGCGCTCAAACCGCCCTTCCCAAATCCCCGGATTTCCTGTAGACTACTCGGCCCCGCAGGGCGTGTGGATCGCCCTCGCGGTCCCGCGAGGCGGGAGAGAACGACGGGAATCATGACCAGGCAAGGAGTCGAATCGTGCTAGGGAATACTTTCGGACGTGTGTTTCAGGTGACGACGTGCGGCGAGTCGTACGGCTGGCGGGCGACGGTGGAGAAGGCGCAGTACGGCGGGGCGATGTTCTGCATTGTCAGCGGCGTTCCGTCGGGGATCGAGCTGAACGTTCAGATGATCCAGGACGAGATGTACAAGCGGCGGCCGGGGCAGAGCAAGATCGACTCGCCCCGCCTCGAGAAGGACATGGTCGAGGTCGTCAGCGGCTGGTTTGAGGGCGTCACGACCGGCGCCCCGGTGGGCCTGCTGATCCGCAACGTCGACACGCAGGACGTGCATATCGACCAGTACCGCGACGCCAAGGACGTGATCCGTCCCGGCCACGCGGAGCTGCCCTTCTTCCAGAAGTACGGCGAGTTCACCGACTGGTGCGGCGCCGGG
The DNA here is from genome assembly GCA_964512215.1 of uncultured Planctomycetaceae bacterium. Classification (GTDB taxonomy): domain Bacteria; phylum Planctomycetota; class Phycisphaerae; order SM23-33; family SM23-33; genus CAZEJA01. The sequence continues at coordinate 499 of CAZEJA010000412.1, read as the reverse complement.
CGGGCCAGTGGGCGCGAGACGGTCGGTCGCGTCGCCGGCGGCGCGGTCGCCAAGCAGATCCTCGCCCGCGAGGGCATCGAGATCCTGTCACACGTGACCGAGTCCCACGGCATCAAGGGCCGGAGCATCTCCGACGGGACGATGACCTTCGAGGAGATGAAGGAAAACTATCGCAAGAACGACCTGAACTGCTGCGACCTCGAAGCGGCCGAGAAGATGATCGCCGACCTCGACGAGGTCCGCGTGGCGGGCGACACGGCCGGCGGGGCGATCGAGCTGGTCGCGCGCGGTGTGCCCGCGGCGCTGGGCGAGCCGGTGTTCGACAAGCTCAAAGCCACGATCGCCCACGGGCTGAGCAGCATCGGCGCGATGACGGCCCTGGAGTTCGGCGCCGGCGCGAAGGCGGCCCAGATGCTCGGCAGCGAGTGGAACGATCAGCCCTACGTCGAGGACGGCAAGGTCCGCTTCCGCACGAACAACTGCGGCGGATTCCTCGGCG
>CAZEJA010000411.1:0-3039 GCA_964512215.1 uncultured Planctomycetaceae bacterium | reverse complement strand
CCAGCGCGAGACCAGCGCGGCGTTGACCGCGTCGCTGTGTCGCCGCCACAGCACATCCGGCCGCTCGCGCCGCCACTCGTCGGCGATCGCATCCCATTGTCGGGTCTCGTCGGTCACGTTCACCTGCTCACTCATCTACGGCGAAGCGGCGTAGGAGGCGATGCGGTGGAACTTGCCCGTCCGCGTGTGCGGGATGTCGTCCACGAACTCCACGACGACGGGCACGTCGGGGCCCAGCATGCCGCTCGTCTTGTCCAGCAGCCGCCGTCGCAACGCCTCGCAGTCGGTGCTCGTCAGGGGCACGATGCGCCAGAGGATGCGCCCGTCGTCGAGCTGGCTCAACTGCCCCTGCAGCGTATCCTCGAGATCGTGCTTGAACAACAGTTCGACCGACCCCGCGACCAGGCGTCCGCCGTCGGGCATGTGGATCACCTGGTTGATCTTCCCCTCGAGGCGTTCGAGGATCGGCAGCGACCGCCCGCACGGGCAGGGCTGGTCCGAGAGCGTCCCCAGATCGCCCGTGCGGTAGTTCAGCAGGACCGTCGCGGGGTTTGCGAGGTTCGAGACGACGATCTCCCCGCGCTGCCCGGCCGGCAGCGTACGCCCCTGCTCGTCGATGACGCGCACGGGGCAGCGGTCGACGTTCAGGTGGAGGCCCTCACGGCGCTCGCACTGGAAGCCGATCTTGCCCGTCTCGACCATCTGGTAGGTCGTGTAGATCGGGATGCCGAAGCGTTTCTCCGCCAGCTCCCGCCCGTGGTCGGACAGCATGTCGCCCCCGTACACCCACACGCGAGGCGGGGTGAGTTCGATGTCGCGATCGGCGGCGTAGCGGAAGAACTCGTCGGTGTAGGACCCGTACGTGAACACCACGCCGGGGCGGATGTCGTTGATGAGATCGGCCGCAGCCTCGAAGGGCTCCTCCGAGGCCAGGTAGTGACGCTCGGCCAGGCGTCGGGGCACGAGCAGATTCCGGTCCCAGAAGCGCCGGGACTGGAGACTGACCGATTCGTCCGGCAGGAGGAAGAGCTGGACCTGTCCCCAGTTCCGCCCGGCCAGCGCCGCCAGAACGGCGCGGTCGCGCTCGCGGAAGGCGATCTTCGCCAGGTAGGTCGCGTCGTCCCAGTAGACGGTCTTGCGGACGCGCGTGTAGGAGCCGCCGGTCCGCACGGCCTGAAGGGAGCGGCCGCGGTATGCGGTGGAGACCAGGTCGTCGAGGTTCTTCCGCACCTCCATGTCGCCGACCAGCGGCAGGCGGGCGAGATCCGATACGTCCGTGAAGTCCGCCGGGTGAAGCCCCCGCTCGTCCATCGCGCGGCGGTAGAACGGGACCGTCTCGTAGGCGTGGCGCACGGTGCGTCGCAGGTACCGCTGCTGGAGGCGCCGGACCCGGTCGGCCGACCACCAGGGAACTCTCCGCTCGCGCCGGGCAATGGCGGCCCCCCGGGCCGTGGTCAGACATCTGCGAACGAAGCTGGCGCCGCTGGAGCCCATTTAGTCTCCCCTGTCGCGCGAACCATTGCCGCAGAACGAGATCACCGCCCGCCACTTGCCTCCAGGCGTCCGCTCGATCGTGTCGACGAACTCGTAGTTCAGTTGCACGTCGGGCCCGAACCAGTGCGCGAGCCTCTCCCGCACGCGTCCTATCAGCGCTTCGCGATCCGCATCGGGGGCCGCCACGATCCGGACGCTGAACCGGGCGGGCTCGTGCTGAACGACCTGGTACAGGCGGACATCTCGCTCCAGGATGAAGGCAGTCCGGAGCACTTGCGGGACGACGGTCTGCCCGTCGGGCAACGTCAGCCGGTCGTCGAGCCGCCCGGGCGGAAAAGACAGCAGCGGCAGCGTCCGCCCGCAGGGGCACGGGTCGGGCAGCATCGTCGCATAGTCGCCCAGGCGGTAGTTGAGCAGCACCGTCGCGCGATTGACGAGGTTGGAGATCACCACCTCGCCGTCCTGTCCGGCCGGCACGTCGCGCCCGGACCCGTCCACGACGCGGAGCGGATACAGATCGATGTTCAGGTGCAGGCCGGTGTGCTGCTCGCACTCAAAGCCCAGCTTCAGCGCCTCGTTGGCCTGGTACATGCCGAAGACCGGAATGCCATGCTCCTGCTCGACCATGCGCCGAACGGGCTCGTGCAGTGAATCGTTACTGTAGGTGATCACCTTCGGGCGGTGCATCGTCTCGCCCGTCTCGGAGAGGTAGCTGAACAGGACCCCCACGTACGACCCGAAGCAGTAGAGCACGTCGGGGCGGAATTCGTTGATGCGACGGACATTCTCGCCCGTCGGGGAGACCATGCTGACGTAGTCGCGCTGAATCTGCAGGCGCCGCGGAAGCAGGGCGCGAGTCCGACTGAACGCCTGCAGCTTCGAGGACGACGAGTTCAGCGACGCGATCACCGTCTCGCGATACCCGAACCGCCGCCCGACGAGCCTCGCATGGATGGACCGCTCGCGCTCCCCGTGGGCAGCGTTCTGGTAGATCGCGCCGGGGGTATGGTAGACCGGGCGAGGCTGGCCTGTGCTGCCGCCCGTCAGCAGGCGCTTGCAGCGCTCGGGGGGCCAGGCCGTCGAGAGGAACCGCTCCGGGTCGGCCTGGTACTGTTCGAATTCGATGATCGGCAGGCGGGCGAGGTCCTCGACCGTCCGGAAGTCTCCCGGGGAGAGCCCCAGGCGGTCCATCGTCTCGCGGTAGTAGGGAACCGTCCCGTAGGCGTGAGGGATCATCCGCCGGAGGCGGCGCTGCTGCAGGCGCCGGATGGCGGACGCGGAACGGAACGGCAGGCGCGCCTGCCCGGCCATGTGACGAGCCAGGTACGCGCTGCGGCCAAGTCTCGACCAAATCGACGGGCGTCCGTCCTGCGCCGCGCTGTCGGAGGCGGGCTCATCGCTCATCGTCGTTGACGCTCCAGAGATTGTGCTCGGCGCCCGCGATGTTCCGCCCCGCCAGCATGCCGGTGAGCATGGAGTGGTCCTGGTTGTTGTACCGGTGCATCCCGTTGCGGCCGACGGTTTGGAGGAACGGGATGCACCGGT
>CAZEJA010000410.1:0-3043 GCA_964512215.1 uncultured Planctomycetaceae bacterium | reverse complement strand
CGGCAGCCCGACGAAGGTGCACCGCATCCAATCGGTCGTCCTGACGGGCGGCGAGTACCACGAATTCCCGCCCACCGACGAGGGGATGGCGAAGCTCGTGGGCGAACTCATCGAAGAACACACGATCGGTTAATCGGGAACAGTCATGATCGAAGTCAATCGACAAGGTGAAGTCTGGGTCTTCGCGGAACAGGAAGACGGCGCACTCAGCGACGTGCCCCTCGAGCTGCTCAGCAAGGGGCGCGAGCTGGCGGACAAGCTCTCCGTGCCGCTGGGGTGCGTGCTGGTGGGCAAGGACGTCGCCGACATCGCGGGCGAACTGATCGTCCACGGCGCTGACAAGGTCTACGTCGTCGAGGACGATGCGCTCGAGCATTACCAGACGACCGGCTACTGCAAGGTGATCTGCGACCTGATCGAACAGGTCAAGCCCCAGATCTGCCTGTACGGCGCCACGCCCATCGGGCGGGACCTGGCCCCCACCGTCGCCAGCAAGATGAAGTGCGGGCTGACCGCCGACTGCACCGACCTGCAGATCGGCGACCACAAGCCGCCCGGGTCCGACACGACCCACGAGAACCTGCTGCTGCAGATCCGCCCGGCGTTCGGCGGGAACATCATCGCGACGATCGTCAACTACGACCGCTGGCCGCAGATGGCGACCGTGCGCGAGGGCGTCATGAAGATGCCCGAGCCCGATGAGAAGCGCACAGGCGAGGTCGTCGCATGCGAGGCGGACCTCGAGGGCGTGACGCTGCCGCTGACCGTTCTCGAATCGCAGCGCCGGGCGAAGCGCGTGAACCTCAAGGCCGCCCGGGTCATCGTCGCCGGCGGCGCGGGCGTCGGCAGCCGCGACAACTTCAAGCTCGTCTGGGACCTCGCCAACTGCCTCGGGGCGGCCGTCGGGGGCTCGCGAGCGGCCGTCGACCTCGGCTTCGTCGATCACGACCACCAGGTCGGGCAGACCGGCACCACCGTCCGCCCGGCGCTGTACATCGCCGCGGGCATCAGCGGCGCCGTCCAGCATCGCGCGGGCATGCAGGAGTCGGCCAAGATCCTCGCGATCAACAGCGACCCCGACGCGCCGATCTTCGGCATCGCCCACTACGGCATCGTCGGCGACCTCAACGACGTGCTGCCCAAGCTCATCAAGGCCATCCGGGGCGGGGCCTCCCTCGAAGACGCCGTATCCAACCAGGACTGAAGACATGCCTAACTTCTACACCGACAATGACGACATCCAGTTCCTCTTCGGTCACATGGACCTGGCCGAGCTGGCCGACATCGCCGAAGAAGGCTTCCGGTTCGCCGAGGAATTCGACTTCGCGCCGGAAAACGCGAAAGACGCCGTCGACAATTACGAGCGCATCCTCACCACGCTGGGGCAGCTCGCGGGCGACGTGATCGCCCCGACCGCCGAGCACAGCGACGAGGTCGGCAACACGCTCAACGAAGACGGATCGGTCAGCTATGCCCCGGGCATCGCCGAGGCCATCAAGCGCCTCGGGCAGGCCGACGCGATGGGCTTCACGCTGCCCTACCGCTTCGGAGGCATCAACTGCCCGCAGCTCGTCTACACGATGACCAACGAGATGATCAGCCGCGCCGCCGCGTCGCTGATGAACATCTACGGACTCCAGGGCATCGCCGAGACGATCAACGCCTTCGCGGATGAGGAGATCAAACAGGAATACCTGCCGGGCATGGCCTCCGGGGCGGCGACCGGCGCGATGGTCCTGACCGAGCCCGACGCCGGCAGCGATCTGCAGTCGGTCAAGGTGCACGCCTACCAGGACGCCGACGGCAACTGGTTCGTCCGCGGCGTCAAGCGGTTCATCACCAACGGATGCGGCGAGATCCTGCTGGTTCTCGCCCGCAGCGAGCCCGAGATCTCCGACGGGCGCGGGCTGAGCCTGCTGCTCGTCGAGCAGGGCCCCAAGGTCAAGGTCCGGCGCCTCGAGAACAAGCTGGGCATCCACGCCAGCCCCACCTGCGAGCTGTTCTTCGACGACGCCCCCGCCAAGCTCATCGGCGAGCGCCAGCGCGGGCTGATCACCTACGTGATGAGCCTGATGAACGGCGCGCGGATCGGCATCGCCGCCCAGTCGCTGGGCATCGGCGAGGCCGCCTACCGCGTCGCCCGCGACTACGGGCACAGCCGCAAGCAGTTCGAGACCGAAATCGAGAACTTCCCGGCCGTCCGCGAACTGCTGGTCAAGATGAGCGTCGACCTGCAGGCCGCCCGGGCGCTGACGTACTTCTCCACCTTCTGCGTGGACGTCGAACTCGGCGCCCTCAAGAAGATGGAGTTCGGCGAGGTCGAGCCCGACGAGAAGAAGGCCCTCAAGAAGAAGTCCCGCAAGTGGGGCCGGTACAACAAGGTCCTCACGCCGATGTGCAAGTACTACGCGTCGGAGATGTCGATGCGCGTGACCAACGACGCGATGGCCGTCCTCGGCGGCAGCGGGTACATGAAGGACTACCCCGTCGAGCGGCACCTGCGGGACGCCCGGATCACGACGATCTACGAGGGCACGTCGCAGTTGCAGATTCTCGCCGCCGTCGCGGGGGTGGTCTCCGGAACCGCCCGGACCGTCCTCGAGATGCTGCTGGACAAGGCCTGGCCGGCGACGGTCACCACGCAGATCGAGCAGATCCGCGAAGGGCTGGAGATCCTGGACGAGTCGGTCGCGTTCATCAAGGCCCAGCCGGGCGCGAGCTACCGCGACCTGTACGCCCGCAAGGTCACCGACATCGCGATCTACCTCATCGTCGGCGCCCTGTTCTGCGACTACGCGACCGCGAGCGAAACGAAGCTCGCCGTCGCGAACTACTGGCTGGCCGAGAAAATGCCCGAAATCCGCATGCTCAAAGAGCAGATCCTCTCCGGCGACCTCGCCGTCGTCCACGACTTCGAAGCCCTCGCCGGCCCCGTACCCGTCGTCGAGTAGAGAAAAATGGGGACTGGCTCCGTAGCGTAGCGAAGGTGCCTGTCCCCAATGGTCCTAAGTTAAGCGGTAAGGAGTGGTGTATCAACGAATAA
>CAZEJA010000409.1:0-3052 GCA_964512215.1 uncultured Planctomycetaceae bacterium | reverse complement strand
ACCGCCCCTACAAGACCGTCCTCGTCCGCACCGTCGCCGACGGCGGCCAGAGCGTCTACATCCGCGGCGACCACCGAGCCACCCTCCCCGCTCTGCACAAACTCCTCCTCGAGCGAACGCCCCCCGCGTAGTACCCGCCGCTTGCGGCTTAGCATCCTGTCGCCCCGAAGGTCACGCCCCCTTCTTCTTCCCGCCCTTCTTGCCCTTGGACTTCTGCCACGCTGGGATCGGGAGCTTGACGGGGAGGATGTCGAGCCCGCCCTTCCAGTCCGCGAGGAGCTTCCGGTGGTCCTTCAGCGTCGACGCATGCTTGGCGTCGGGGGCGAGGTTCTTCGTCTCGCCCGGGTCGCCCTTCATGTCGAAAAGCTGCTCGACGGGATCGCCCTCGTAGGTGATGTACTTGTACTGCGGCGTGCGGATCATGCGCCCGGTGACCTGCACCTCGGCCGCGACGAACTCGCTCCACGCCGGGCTCTTGCCCTCCAGCAGCGGGCGCAGCGACCGCCCGCGCACCTTCGGCGGGTTCTTGACGCCCGCGAAATCGCAGACGGTCGGCAGGATGTCCACGCCGCTGACGAGATGCGCGCGGTCCTGCACGTTCGTCGCCTGCCCGGGGGCGGCGACGATCAGCGGGACCTTGACGGCCTCATCGTACAGGTAGTTCTTCGTCACCAGACCGTGGCGGCCCCGCCCCTCGCCGTGGTCGGCGGTGAAGATCACGACCGTGTTATCCGCCTGGCCGGACTCGTCCAGCGCGTCGAGAATGCGGCCGATCTCGGCGTCGACCATCTCGACCATGCGGTAGTAGTTCCAGATGTAGTACCGCCACTGCTGCTCGTTCCAATCGGGCCGCTGGCGGCCGACCTTCTTCGGTTCGGGACTGTCGAAGCCGTGGTTGGGCGGCATGGGCGGCAGGCGGTCGGCGACGAGGTCGACGTAGGGCATCTCCTTGCTCTTCGACTGCATGCCGACGAACTGGCAGATGTCGTGCGGCTGGAGGAACGACGCGACGAGCAGGAACGGCTTGTCGCCGGTCGACCGGTTGCGGAGGTAGGCCTGACACGCTCGCGAGACGCCCGCGTCGCAGACGTCGCCCTGCCCGTTGATGCCTCCCGTGATCACCTGGAAGCCCGGGATGTGCGCCGTGTAGGATTCCGGCACGTGCCACTTGCCCGTGTAGATGGTCTCGTAGCCTTCCAGTCGCAGCCACTGGCCCATGTTGGCCATCGACTCCGGGATCGCCCGGCCGTTGATGACGACGCCCGTCTCCAGCGTCGGGCGACCCGTGAACATACTGCTGCGGGCGGGCGAGCAGAGCGGATTGGTGCTGTGGCTCTCCAGGAACGACACGCCGCGGGCGGCCAGGCGGTCCATGTTCGGCGTGTGGATGTCCCGGAGCCCGAAGGCCGACAGCGTGTCGAGGCCCTGCTGGTCGGTGATGATGAACAGGAAGTTCGGCGGTTTGCCCTTCGCCCCGCCCCGGGCCGCCCGGGCCGTTGGGCCCGCCGCCAGCGCCGCGGCGCCGGCGGCGCCCACGCGCAGCACCTCCCGCCGCGTTACGTCGCTTCCGTTCGCAGTTGTCAATTGCCTTGCAGTCATCCCTTCTTCCCTCCCGCACGGCGGGACCGGACGTGCTTGATCTTGCCTTCCAGCACTTCCGACGCCCTGGAATCGTAGATCCATGCCCGCACTCCGCTGAACGCGAACAGCAGTCGTCCCTGCTCGTCGACCCAGTACTGCCACGGCAGCACGCCGCGGCCGATCTGGTGATAACCCGTCAGCTTCACCTTCTTCCCCCCGAAGCTCATCCCCTTCTCCGCGCGGAAGGACAACTCCTGCTCGACCTTCAGCAGGTCCATCTCGTCGAGCATCGCGAAGGTCAGGGGTTTCGTCTTTCGGCCGTCCAGGCGCTGCACAGCGTCCAGCAGCGACCAGTTGCTCGTGATCGGCGTGGGAACCTTCCTCTGGCAACTGCGGCTGCCGAACCAGACTTCCCGCACGCCGCCTTTCAACTCCCCCTTCTCCGACATGACCGTGCTGTCGATGACCCTCTTGTCGGGCCCGAGGCATCGCGCTTCCAGCGACCATCTCCGCGGCGTGCCCAGCGTGTCCGCATCGCAGAGCAGTTCAGCCTCGAGAAATCGCACGTGTCCGGACCACTGGAGGATCGTCTGGTCCACGGCCAGTTTCACGCCCTTGTCCTCGGGTTTGCGCCGCAGCTTGAGCATCCCGCCGGAGTTCCACTGCTGCACCATCCAGAGGCGATACGTGCTGCTCCACGCGCCAGCCGGGTCGAAAGGCCCGCTCGGCGGCCGAAAGCCCTGGAAGACCCCCAACTGCTCCAGGAAATCGAGCGTCAAGGGACGTGCCTGTTCGGGGGCTGGTTTCTTGGCCACGTTCCACTCCCATTCGCATGAAACGGGCCACCCGCGAAGTGGACTTCGCCGGCGGCCCGAAGGTCAGTCTTCGTCCGATCGTCCCGTCCCCCCCTGTCGGCGGGTCCGGGCAGAGGGCTACAGGCGCATGATCCCGCCACCGCCGCCGCCCTTGCCGCCTCCGCCCTTGCCGCCTCCGCCCTTGCCGCCTCTGCCGCCTTTGCCTTTGCGACCGCCCCTTCCCCTGTTGTTGTTCTTCTTGCCTTTCCTCTTATTGCCGCCGCCGAACTTCGGGGCCTGCCTCGGCGCGCTCTGGACGACCGCCTTCGGTGCGCCGCCATGGATGGGCAGCATCGCCATCTTCATCGCCTCGACGCGCGACATCTGCTCGGAGTCGCCGTCCTGCTCCTCCATCAGGTACTCCCGCGCCATCGCCCTGGACTCGGCATCGAGCCCCAGGTCCTCGTCCGTCATGTAGCTCTCGTCCCGCGCCCGGGCGGCCTGCAGGATGACGTCATCCTCGTCACCGACCATAGCCACGCTGAGATCCCGCGATCGAATCTGGATAGTGCGGCTTCGCGGTTCGCACCCTGCGATGACCAGAACGAGGCTGCACACGATCATGCCCACAAGCAGCCCGCCGCCACGTCCCATTCTGTCTCTGTTCATTGGCCTTC
>CAZEJA010000408.1:0-3057 GCA_964512215.1 uncultured Planctomycetaceae bacterium | reverse complement strand
AAGGGAATCTGGAAACGCTGGGCGACTCTCCGCCGCCGGATCCGTCGGGCGGGGACATCTCGCAGAACCCCGACCTGGCGCGATGGGATACCGAGATGGAGCACCGTCGCGCGACGCTCGCGATGGAGCGGGCCAACGCCATCCCCGACGTGACGGTCACCGCGGGCTTCAAGCGGTTCGACGGGCCCGAGGAGTACGCCTTTGTCGCGGGGCTGGGCATTCCCCTGCCGCTGTTCGACCGCAACCAGGGCGGCGTGCTGGAAGCGAAGTATGACCTGTCCAAGGCCGCCCGGCAGCGACGGGCCGAAGAGGTCCGCATCCGGTCGGGCCTGGCGGAGGGATACGAGGAAATCAGCGCGTCGCACGCGGAAGCCGCCGCTGTGCAGGCGGATCTGCTTCCGGCGGCGCAGGAAGCGCTGGACGCCGCCACGCGGGGGTTCCAGCAAGGCAAGTTCGGATATCTGGACGTCGTGGACGCCCAGCGGACGTTGTTTGACGTTCGGGCCGGCTACGTCGAGGCGCTGGCCCGCCACCACAAAGCTGTCGCACAGGCCGAACGCCTCGCGGGTCGGCCTCTCGATACAGACCGGGCGACGACGCCCGACGCCGAGGAGAAAAACCATGAAGACTAAGCGAAACGTCATCACCGCGGGTGTTCTGATCGCCCTGACAGCGTGGGCGATGTGGCAGGTCGCCGTCCCGGCCGGCAGTGCGTGGGCCCAGACAGAAGAGAAGGGGCATGAGGAGTGCGAAAGCTGCAAGACGACGACAACGCAGCCGTCCGAGCATGCAGATCACGACGACCACGACGGGCACGACAAGGACGCCAGGCACGACGAGCATGAAGGTCATGACGATCACGACGAGGATGACAAGCATCCCGAGCATGTGGGCCACGCCGAGCCGGACCAGCACGACGACCACAAGGGTCACGCGCCCCACGCCGGTCACGACGACGAGAAGGAGACGCTGATCCCGCTGACCGAGAAGCAGCGCAAAGCGGCCGGGATCGTTCTCTCGACGGCCGGCTCGGGCGCGACGAGCCAGTCGATCCGCCTGCCGGGCGAGGTGGCGATCAACGCCGATCGCGTGGCGCACATCGTGCCCCGTTCGCCGGGCATCGCGCGGAAGGTGAACCACCGCGTGGGCGATCGCGTGAAGGGGGGCGACGTGCTGGCCGTCCTGGAAAGCGCCGAACTCGGCGCCGCGAAGGTGGCGTACCTCACGAAGGTCAACGAGATCAGTTGCTGCACGCTGGACCTGGCCCGCGCCGAGGCGATCTACGAGAACACGACAAAGCTGCTCGAGGCGCTGAAGACGTCGCCGCCGCTGGCGAAGCTTCGCGGTTTGAAGCTGGGCGAGATGGGCGACAATCGCAGCAAGCTGATCTCCGCCTACGCGGAGTACGTCACCGCCCGCACGACGTACGAGCGGGAGAAGTCGTTGTACGAGAAGAAGATCACCAGCGAGGGCGACTTTCAGGCGGCCGAAAGCGCCTGGGAGAAGGCCGAGGCCGCCTATACGGCCGCGCGGGACAGCATCGCCTTCGCGGTGCTTCGGGCGCAGTTGGAGGCGAGGCGGGCGCAGCAGGCGAGCGAGTTCGACGTCGCGGCCGCCGAGCGGGGCCTGTACGTGATGGGCCTCTCGGCGCAGGACGTGAAGCTGCTGACGTTCGCACCGGCCCACGAGTGCGATGAGGCGAACTGCACGGACCCGAACTGCGGCCATGCGAGTCCGGCCGACGCGAAGCTCGTCGCGGCCGCCAAGCGGGCCAAGGGCGAGCAGCTCTCGTGGTACTCGCTGCGGGCGCCGTTCGACGGAACGGTGATCGATCGTCACATCACGCTGGGCGAGAAGCTCGGCGACGCCGCCGAGGCGTTCACCGTCGCGGACCTGAGCACGGTCTGGGTGAACCTGAGCGTCTATCAGAAGGACCTGCCCCGCATCCGCAAGGGCCAGCCCGTGCTGATTTCCGCGGGCGCGGGCGTTCCGGACACGCAGGGCACGATCGCGTTCGTCTCGCCCATCGTGGACGAGGCCACCCGGACCTGCCTGGTCCGCGTCGTGCTGCCGAATCCGAAGGGCCGCTGGCGGCCGGGGCTGTTCGTGTCCGCGACGGTAGCCGTCGGGAAGACGAATGCCCGGGTGGTCGTGCCCCCCGATGCCGTGCAGACCCTCAACGGGCGACGCGTCGTCTTCGTACTCGCCAAAGGCGGCTTCGAGCCCCGGTCGGTAACCACCGGCACGTCCGATGCCCAGGGCGTGGAGATCGTCTCGGGCCTGCCTGCCGGGCAGTGGTACGTCTCGCGCGGAGCGTTCGAGCTGAAGGCGAAGGTGGTCACGTCCGGCCTGGACGCCCACGCCGGACACGGACATTGATGCCCGCACCGCGAGCCACGCGGCCCCTCTGTTGAGGAAACGACAATGAGAGAACGACTCAGTCTGGAAGACCGGATCATCGACACGTCCCTGCGCACGCACGGGCTGGTCGTGATCGCCGTGCTCGGCGTGATCGGGTACGGCATCTACGCATATCACCACATGCCCGTCGACGCGTTCCCGGACATCTCGCCGATCATGGTGCCCGTGTTCGCCGAGGCGCACGGCATGGCGCCGGAGGACGTCGAACGACAGATCTCCTACCCGATCGAGTCCGCGATGAACGGGCTGCCGGGCGTCAAGCAGATCAAGTCCACGTCCGCGTTCGGGATGGCGGTCGTGTACGTGTACTTCCACGACGACGTGGACATCTACTTCGCCCGGCGGCTGGTGGGCGAACGTCTGGAAGCGGCGAAATCCCGCCTGCCCGAGATGCACGAGCCGCCCGCGCTGGGGCCCATCTCCACGGGGCTCGGGCAGATCTTCATCTACTACCTCAAGGCGACCGACCGGATCGACACGGGCGGCAAAGACGTCAACACGTACCTCCGCGAGCTGAACGACTGGGTCGTCAAGTTCCAGCTCCAGGCCGTCCCCGGCGTGACCGACATCCTGTCCGTCGGCGGGCACGTCCTGCAGAACCAGATTCGCGTCAAGCCCCATGCCCTCCAGAAGTAC
>CAZEJA010000407.1:0-3059 GCA_964512215.1 uncultured Planctomycetaceae bacterium | reverse complement strand
GGGACACACGGTAGCACAGCGGGTAGGTGCCGTGCAGTAGCCCGCCGCGCCCCCTACCATCCCCGATAGAAACGTCCGTCGGTCCATGACGACTCTCCGAGTCGAGGAAAGAGCTTCCGCTGCCGCAATGCTACCTGTCTCTGCAGGCTCGGACAAGCCACAGCGTCGCCTTCCCGGTGGCTTCGAGATGGCGTACAATTCAGGGCAGTCGCTTGCGTACGGTGGGCGATGATGCCTGTCTGGGGTTCCGTGATCCAATAAGGAGTTGCCCATGACAGCAGGATGCTCAACCGGGGTTCCTCTACGAGTCGCTGCTATGGTCGTCCTTGTGGCGACGAATGCCGCCATCGCCCAGGACGACGTTACGCTCGAGAACGTCACCTTTCAGGACGGCGTGTACACGCTGGCGGCGGGGCCGAATATCGAAGGCGTGGTCTATCTGCACGGGGCGGCCTGGCCGGAGAATGTGATCCGGACGTTCCACGCCGTGCCCTGGATCGACGCGGCATCGATCCGCCTGAAGTGGGCCGACGTTGAGCCCGCCGACCAGCAGTTCAACTGGAAGCCCTTCGACCGTGTCCTGCAGGAGGTCCGCAAGTACAACGCCGCGCACGGCGGCGCGAACCGGTACCTGCACATTCGCATCATGGCGGGCAACAAGTACCCGCGGTGGTTCGAGAAGGCGGGCGTCGAGACCTACGAAACGCTGCACGCCGCCGACCGCCCGAAGATCCGCGTCCCGATGCCATTCGATAACCCGAAGTATCTCAAGCAGTTGCGCGAGGTCTACCGGGCGATGTGTGAGAAGTACAAGGACGAGCCGCTCGTGAAGGTCTATCACGGCACGTGGACCGGGGCCTTGTGGGCGGAGATCTTCCACCCGCAGGGCAACGCCCCCAAGCCGCCGGGCTACACGCGGGAGAAGTTCATTCAGGGCATGGTCGACCAGGTCGACGTCCTGCTCGACGAGTTCGCCGCGAAGGGCAAGGTCTGCGAGGTCCCGTATTCCGGCAAGTACCCGCCGGTGCGGCAGATCGACCTGACCGGTCCCGTGACCGCCCGGATCGTCGAGCGATTCGGGCGGCGCAGCCCGCTGGTCTACATCTCCAACAACGGCTGGGGCACGACGGCCAAGGGCAGACAGACGCCGTCCTGGGGGCACGAGGATGCGCTCGACGCAGCCGTCGGGAAGGTGAACCTGGTCTTCCAGGCGCTCGGCACGAACAAGGGGCGCGGCTGGATGAGGCAGGGCGACTGGATACCGCTGGTCAAGATGCTCCAGAAGTACGATGCAGCGTACGCGGAGGTCTACAGCCCGGACTTCGCACCGATGGACACGGCCCATCACATCGTCGAGGCCTTCACCCAGCGGGAGCCCTCGGCCGATGGCTTTCTCGGGTACCGGGCGTGGCTGAAGAAGAACCAGCGGGTCCGGTACCTGCGGGAGGGAACCATCCGACAGGTGTTCGGCAGCGGCGACAAACCGCGCGCAGTCTCGGAGATTCGCCTCGACGCCGACGTGCCGGAGGCGACCCGCGTGACCTGCCGCGCACGATCGCGGACCGGAAACAGGCCTTGGAGCGACTGGGTGGACGGTGCGAAGGTCCGGGATCTGCCGCCCGGGTCGGACGTGGAGATCGAAGCCCGGCTGCATACGGACGACGGGTACGTCACGCCGAAGGTGCGGGACGTGCGCGTGGTCTGGGCGTCGAGCCCGGACGTCTCGCAGCAGCCCGGAAGGGAACAGGCGGTTCCGCCCTCTCCGGAAGAGAAGGGCAAGTCGGCGTCGACTGCGGACGTCGCGTCGCGGATCTGCGGGACGTGGGTGCTTCAGCAGGCGGGCAGCGTCCGGGAGTTGGAAACGTTCCGGACGAAGTGGATCGATGCGGCGGTCAAGACGCCGCACGTGCGCGGGTTCTGCCTGCGCGTACCGTGGCAGGCGATCGACGGGGATTTCGCGCTGTTGGAAGCGGGGCTGAAGATCGCGCGGGGGCGCGAGCTCGACTACTCGATCCGCTTCATGGCCGGTCGGCACACGCCCGCGCGCGTGTTCGAGAAGGGCTGCACGTTCTACACGAAGCGGAGCAGGCAGGGGACGGCCGAGAAGGTGCCGGCACCCTTCAACCCGGACGGCAGTCCCAACACGGTCTTCGAGAAGGAGTTCGACGCGTTCGTGGGGCGACTTGCTGCGTGGTGTCGCCGGAAGGACATCCATCTGCTGCACCTGGCGTGGTACGGGCAGGAGTGGGCGGAACTGAACCACGGCAAGGAGGTGCGCGGGCTGAAGGGCTACTCGTACAATGCCTGGCTGACGGCACACAAGCGCTTGATCGATATCGGCCTGAAGCACGCGGACGAGACGCTGGCGGTGGAACTGCCGTTCTCGGGCTACGGTCCGCTGACCGACGCCGCCGTGGCGATGGCGGACCACGTTGTGAAGAAGATCGGGCCCGCGAAGACGACGTTCTTCTGTCAGGCGAACGGCTGGGGACGGGCCGGCGAGTGGGGCGCCCCCAACGCCGCCACGGAAGCGGCATTCGATCGCGTCTGGCAGCGACCGATCTGCCGCGGGCTCCAGGCGATTCAGCCGCGGGACTTCGACTGGGCCGACATGTACGCGAAAGTCCGCGCCGCCCGGGCGACCTACTGCGAAGTCTACGCCCCGAGCTTCTCGGGGCGGAACAAGGCGCAGCTCGCCCGCGAGATCGAGACGTTCGCCCGCGAGTGCAAAGAAGCCCCTCCCCTCCCAGCCGTCCCCGCGGGGGAACAGCGGGAGCGGGATTAGGGGATGAGAGGGATTACGGGGATTTGACGGAAGACGGGCCGGTGTCCATGCGGCGTTCCGCAGCGCGGGACACGTCGAGGATCGAGGATCTGGGATCGAGGATTGTCCGCCCGTTGCCTGTTGGCCGTTCTCCCCGCATCCGCAAAGCGGGTACAGGCACCTGCGCTACGCTTCGGAGCCAGTCCCCGTCTTGCTCTGTTTCCCGGGTCGGTCGGGTCCAAACCCGGATTTCCCGGATGAAAACCACAGTTCATATATAATGAGGCCTCGTTTG
>CAZEJA010000406.1:0-3082 GCA_964512215.1 uncultured Planctomycetaceae bacterium | reverse complement strand
AACGCGCAAGAGAATAATTACATGTTCTATACAGAGCAGGAGCGTCCCCTATTTACGGGAGGCGGAGGTAGTGGATGGGGTGCTGGCGGAGGAAGCGGCGGAGGGGCTTGCGAAACCGCCGGCGCTCGCGCTGGTCGTCGGCGGGCGTGTCGCGCAGCAACTGCTTCCACAGCCACGGACGCATGAAGTAGCGGAAGAACCGTCGCGCCAGGCGGGTGAACTGCTCGTCGGACATCGCGGTCAGGTTGAACACGGGCTCCCAGAGATGCAGTTCCTCGTAGCGACCCCAGTCCATCGACTCGCGGACGTGGTCGGGCAGGTCGTTGAAGATCGGCGTGCCCGGCAGCGGGCGGAGCATCGCGGGGCTGATGACCTCCGGGGCGGCCCAGCGCAGGAACCGCAGCGTCTCGCGGATATCCTGCGGCGTCTCGCCCGGCAGGCCGATCATGACGTTCGCGTAGACCCGCAGCCCCGCCTCGCGCGTCAGGCGGACGGCGCGGCGGTTCTGCTCGACCGTGGCGTTCTTGCCCAGGCGGCGCAGCTCGGCGTCCGAGCCGCTCTCGAAACCGTACTCGATCTGCAGACAGCCCGCGGCCTTCATCACGCCGAGCAGCCCGGGCTCGGCCTGATCGACACGGAGGCAGCCATCCCAGCGGATCCGCTCGTGCAGCCCGCGACGGCGCATCTCGTCGCACAGTTCGACCAGGCGGTCGGGGTCGGCGCCGAGCGTGTCGTCCTCGAAGCGGATGCCTTTGACGCCGAAGCGGTCGACGACGGACTCGATCCGCTCGGCGATGCGCTTCGGCGAGCGGAAGCGCACGCCCGTGCCGGACACGACGTGCCCCGCACAGAAGCGGCAGCGATTGGTGCAGCCGCGCGACGTGCGGATGTTGGTCGCGGCCGTCGGAATGTACCGCAGCATCCACCGGTGCGGGGCGGTGCAGTAGTCCATGTCGAACAGGCTGTAGTCGATCTCGGGCAGGGAGTCGAGGTCCTGCAGCGGCGGGCGCGGGGGCGTGCGATGGACACCCTCGCCGTCGCGATAGGCGATGCCCGCCACGTCGGGCCCAACGCCCCGCGCCGCCAGTTCGACCGCCGTCTGCTCGCCCTCCCCCACCGCCACCACGTCGACGGCTGGACAGTCCGCGAGCATCCGCTCCGGCAAGGCCGTCGGGTGCGGCCCGCCGACGACCGTGAGGACATCGCCGCAGACGTCTTTCGCAAGCTGCGTGATCTGCGCCGTCTCCGACACGGAGGGCGTGGTGACGGACAGCCCCACCATCTCCGGGCGGAACGACTCCAACTCCTCCCGCAGCGCCGCGTCGGCGGCGTCCCAGTCCAGATCGCGCTTGCAGAGCTGCTCCTCGCGCATGTGGACGCGCACCTCGTGCCCGGCGGCCTGCAGGGACGACGCGATATTCGCCAGCCCCGTCGGCACCCAGGTGGTGCGCCACAGGCCGCGGGGAAAGCGGTCGCGCGGCGGGACGGGATAGGCCAGCAGAACTCTCATCGGCGTTTCAGCAGCTCCCGGAAGGCCTGCTTCCGCAGGCTCGATTGCAGCGGCGCATCCAACGCCGTCGCTCGCGTCAATAGTATCCGCGCCAGGCGCGTGCGCAAAGTCCGTCCGAGACGTCGCGCGAGCGATTCGCCCACGGCTTCGCCGAACACGCGCCCGCACAGGTCCAGGCCGGCCGCCAGCGACAGCCCCGCGCCCGTCCGCCGAGCGGCGTCAACCAGCCAGTCCTCGTCGACCTCCCCCGCCGCGCCGCCCGCGGCCTGGCGGATGTCACAGAGAATCTGCAGCCGATCGAACGCGTGCCCCGTCGCGCCGTGGACGGCTGCGATCAGCAGCATCGACGCCGACGACGGGCGCATCCGAGGCCCGCCGGCGTCGACCTGCAGGTCCGCCAGCTCCACCGACACGCCCCGCTGCACCGCGGGGGAGTTCACCACGTTCCAGTGCAGTTCGACCATCACGCCCGGGCGATCCGGGCGCGTCCAGCAGGACTCGCCGTACCCCCCGGCGTGCTTGAGCCCGGCGTGGGTCGCGCACGTATAGCCCAGCGACACCAGCGCGGCGCCTGCCGCCGAGACGTCCTCGCGCGCCACGAGCAGATCGAGATCGGTGAAGCTCCGCAGGTCCGGCCTGTCGTACAGGCGGTCGGCGAACTCGGGGCCTTTCAGGATCATGTGCCCGACGCCCGCTTCCGCCAGGGCCGCGACGGTCTCCCCCGCCACCCCCCGCACGGCCAGCGACAGGCCCGCCTGCTCCACCAGGCGATCCCGCCAGGCCGCCGGCGCGTCGGCCGCCAGGTTCGACAGGACGGTCGGCAGGACGCCGTGACGGACGGTCAACTCGCACAGGCGGTCCAGGTCGTCCGCCCCCAGCGGCGGCCCGGAAGCCGCCGGACCTTCCGGGCGGGCCAGTTCGACAAGCCGGGTTCTGATCGCCGTGCGACGCATCGCTCCGCTCAGGCCTCCATCTCTTGACCGATCCGGTCGGGCAGGCTCGCCAGGTCCGGCCCGATGCTCAGGCGGAACGCCCGGCTGCCGCGGACCAGCTCGCCCAGCGCCGCGAAGCTCCCCGCCGCCCGCTTGATGCCTTCAGGCCCCGCGGACCGCAGGTTCTGGCGCGACAGTTCGGTGATCGCCTCCAGCCGATCCGCAGGCGTCAGCCGGTGCTCGTTGTCGTTGCGCGGCTGGAGCAGAAAGATCAACCCCGGACGCGCTTCGGCCGACGATCCGCCGCCCGGCAGATGGTCGAGTTCGATCAGGACTTCATCCTCCGTCAGCGCCGGCGTGCGGGGCAGGTCGGCCAGCCACGGCAGCATCGCCAGCGTCTGCTCGTGCACCTTACACGCGCGGGGCAGCCCCCAGACGACGGTGGTCCCGTCCGCGGCCGGCCCGATGAAGCTCGCGTCGTCGGCCATCAGTTGCATGCCCGCCTGCGCCAGCACCAGCGCAGCCGTCGTCTTGCCCGTGCCGCTCTCGCCGGCCAGCAGGACCGCCCGACGATCTCCGTCCGGTCCGGCCGCCAGGCTGGCGGCGTGAATCACGTGCTGGTCGACGCGGTGGAGGAACT
>CAZEJA010000405.1:0-3089 GCA_964512215.1 uncultured Planctomycetaceae bacterium | reverse complement strand
TGTCAATGGGCGCGTTAAACCCGGCCAATAATGGGCGCTTCAAAACCGGCCAGTGAAGTTTTCTCTTGTATACTTCATTTCTGTGTTTTCTTGCAAGTGTTATCTTGGTTATCTTCGTTTTTTGGAGACTTGGAGGTATCGGATCGGCCTTTGGTGGTTCGATCTTTCATGCGGTAGCTCTTGCCGGTAATGTTGATGATCTCGGCGTGGTGCAGGAAGCGGTCCAGAATGGCGCTGGCGGCGGGGACATCGCCGATGAGTTTACCCCAGTCCTCCAGAGGGCGATTGGAGGTCATGATGGTGGATTTGGTCTCATGCCGTCGCATGATGATCTCGAAGAGGTATTCGCCGGATCGTTTGGGCAGTTGTTTCATGCCCATGTCATCGATTATCAACAGGTCCGGCTTGAGGTACTTGGCCAGCACCTCATCATAACCATTGAAAGCTTCATCATGCAGGAAGTCACGTACTACATCGAAGATCGAGCGATAGCGTACGGTTAATGCGGCCTTGATGGCTTGATAGCCCAGGGCCTGAACCAGATGGCTTTTCCCGGTGCCCGGCGGTCCCAGGAACAGCACATCCATGCCTTTCTCGATGAACTGACAGGTTGCCAGATCGTAAATCTGCTTTTTCTTGACGGAGGTATTGAACTGCCAGTCGAAGTCCTCCAGGGTTCTGGGCTCCCGAAAGGCGGCGGCCTTAATTCGGCGTTGTATCTGCCGTTCGGCTCGCACCCGTAGTTCATCCTGCAGGATAAGCTCCAGGAATTCGGCATGATTGAGACTGTTGCCGGCCGCCTCCTGCAAGCGGACATCCACCGACTGGGCCATGCCCGAGAGACGTAGCTTTTTCAGAGCTGTCAGTAAGGTTTCATTCATTGGTCATACTCCTTCTGTAAGAATGGTAAAAGGTTCATCCGGTTAATGTGTATGTGGATCCGACGATAAAAGTCTCGAATATCATTTAGAGAAAAATCGTTTGGGCAGATGCTCAAATTTGGGGCACGGGGGGGGAAATTTGTGCATCTGGGGCCCCGGGCGATTTTTCTCGTTGTCGCGCTATTGCCATCCCTGCTAGCTATCCTCCACATGACTCGAATAAAGATTGTTGCCATCAAACATTTACCTCAAGGCATCCTGGACTATTTGGCTGTAATCGCTGAGAGGACGAATGATCGGGTGTTCATCAATGAACTCGAACTGCTCTTGCCTGGAACCGCCTCTTTTGATGATTTCTCTGATCGTTCTCAGGCGGAAGGCATAATGGCTTAACGCGATCTCACAGGCTTGTTCAATGGCCTCACTACGATGTTTGTTCTTGAGGCTCAGCATTCCCTGAAGCACACGAACACCCTGGATACCACGGTTTTCGAGCATGGCCTGGGCCCAGCGGTCGGTATGAGGCCCGATCAGACTGACCTTACCCAGCAGCCAAGTCGTGCCGCGTTCTATGCCTGATATCTTATTGGGGTGGATATGTTCGGCGCGTGTCTGGAACTGTCCCAGGGCGATCTTAGCATGTAGTGCGATCTGCTCCATCTTGCTATTGAATACCCGCACCAAATGGCTATCCCAACGCACCCAGACTTCCCGCCCGACATATTCCGGAGGAACCGAGTAGAATGATTTGTCTACATCGATATGGCCATCGCGATGAACACTGCGCTTACCCTCATGGAAAAACGGAAACCTGTTCACCGGCAAAGCTAGAAGGGCTTGCCTTTCTATCTCTTCAAAGACTTTACCCACCTGCTTACGGGTGGTCCCGTGAATACGCGTGTCGGCGATGTGGGTCTCCCAGTGCAGCAGGTGACGGTTCTGTTCGGCCAGGCTGGAAAAGCTCCGTCCTTTCAGAGCATTGTCCTTAACATAGCCGATCCCCCTTTCGATTTTACCTTTATGACGAGGGGTGTATGGCTTGGTTGGCAGGATCACCGTACCATAATGCTCGCAGAATGACTGTAAGCGGGGATTCAACTCCGGATCGAACCAGTCCGCCTTGCTGACCGCGGCTTTGAGATTGTCGATCACCAAAGTCTTGGGAACCCCACCGAAATGCCAGAAAGCATTCTCCAGACAGCCGATGAAATCTTCGGTACTCTCGCGAAACACCGATTCGCTGTAACCTCGGCGAGAATTACTCAAGACGATCCGAAAGACCTGACTCTTCCTGCGTTTGCCATCAGCGGTGATAATCGGTCTTCCCGTACCGAAGTCCACCTGCGCCTGATCGCCGGGGGCAGACTCCATCCGTCGAAAGGGAAGGGGATTTGCCTTGCCCAACCGTCGCACGAAACGACGAACACTGTAGTAACTGCCGGTGAAGCCGTATTCCGCCACCAGATCCTGATGAATCCGCTTGGCGCTGAGTTCTTGTTCGAGCTTGCCCTTGATGATCTCACGAAAGGGCTTACATTGACTCGCCGGCCCACCGCCAGGCCTAACCGGACCGGCTCCCTGGCCAATGTCGATCTCCTCCGACCCGGGGGGCGCGTTAGTGGCCGGTTTTGCCCATTCAGACCCGGTGGGCGCCCTGGCCGCTTTTGAATCAGCCGACCCACAAGCCGGTTCGCCACCTGTGGACCCGGGGGGCGCGTTGGCCGCTTTTGAATTCTCCTGAGCCAGGTGGATATACCGGCTGACCGTCTCGCGACGTACGCCTAACTCCCGCTGGATCCTGCGGTTAGACCAGCCACGCTGCTTCAATGTCAATATCGTCTGTACCGTTGCCATTTTGAGATAGTTCGCCATGCAGGGTCTCCTTGGATTTCAATACTCCTGAAATCCAAGAGTCTACATGACCAACCTTTTTCCTCTCAAAGTGGCCGCTTTTGACGCGCCCCCGAATGGCCGGTTTTAAGCGCCCCCTGACAGTTGTATATTATGCTGAAATTATAGCTAAGCAGATTGCATTGGCAGAACCAATTAGATAGTATAATGAAATGAGCCTCAGCGATGTAGCGGGGAATGTATAAATGGAAAATTCCATTTTAATTAAAATGTGAAAATGGTTGGACTTTGTTTTTCCCACGATATTTAGAAGCAAAAAATGATATCATTTGAAAACTCAACTTTTGGATGTCTGGT
>CAZEJA010000404.1:0-3134 GCA_964512215.1 uncultured Planctomycetaceae bacterium | reverse complement strand
TGTAGCGCCCGCACCTGTCGCGGAACCAGCGGGTGCCACGCCCAAGCTTCGAGTGATTCTGGCGGGGCTGATTCTGGCAACTGGAGTGGCCCGCGCGGCCGGAGGAACCATCCGCCCCGGCGACCACACGGGCGCCTTTGACCACGGCGGGCAGACGCGGACCTACCTGCTGCACGTGCCCAAGCAGTACGACGGACTCAAGCCCCTGCCGCTGGTCGTCATGCTGCACGGCGGCTTCGGAAGCGGCAGGCAGGCCGCGCGGAGCTACGGCTGGAGCGAAAAGGCCGACCGCGTGGGCTTCTTCGTGGTCTACCCCGACGGGATCGGGCGGGTCCCCACGTGGAACGCGATGCACGGCTGCGGGGA
The DNA here is from genome assembly GCA_964512215.1 of uncultured Planctomycetaceae bacterium. Lineage (GTDB taxonomy): Bacteria > Planctomycetota > Phycisphaerae > SM23-33 > SM23-33 > CAZEJA01. The sequence goes on along the minus strand of CAZEJA010000404.1, from coordinate 2,768 downwards.
GGCGTACCGCAACAAGGTCGACGACGTCGGGTTCATCCGGCAGTTGATCGCGCGGCTGCGGCGGGACCTGAAAGTCGACACGAAGCGGATCTACGCGACCGGCATGTCGAACGGGGCGATGCTCTCGCACCGTCTGGGCGCGGAGATGTCGGACGTGCTGGCGGCCATCGCGCCGGTGGCGGGGTCGGTCGGTGGACGGTCACTGCGGGCGGGGCCGCTTCGCATGCCTCCCGCGCCGAAGCACAACGTTGCCGCGATCATCTTCCACGGCACGAAAGACGCGATGGTGCCCTACGAAGGCGGACGCGGGAGCAAGTCGTTCATGCCGCGGTGGGACGCATCGGTGACCGAGTCGGCGGCCTTCTGGGTAGAGAGCAATCGCTGCCGACCCAGGCCCGTTCGACAGGAACTGGCCAACGGGAAGGTGAAGAAGGAAACCTACGCCGCCGGCCCGAATGGGGTTCCTGTCGTGCTGGTCACCGTCGTCGGGGGCGAGCACGCCTGGCCGGGCGGGAGGCAGACGCGTTTCCTCAAGGCCGGTCACCCCGACGGCGCGATCTCGGCCACGGAGGAGATATGGACGTTCTTCGCCGCCCACCCGCGACGGAGTCCGGCTGCGAAAATCCCGGTGGTGGATTCTCCCGCGGCCGTGCCGGGGCCGGGACTGGCGGCTCGATCGCTCCGTGTGGACGGCCGGAGCCGCACGTTCCTTCTCCACGTGCCCACGTCCGCCGGCAAGGAGAAGCCTGCTCCGCTGGTGTTCGTCTTCCACGGCGGAGGCGGGACAAGCAGGCGTATCCAGGGTTACACCGCCTTCGACGAACTCGCGGAGAAGGAGGGCTTCTTCGCGATCTTCCCCGACGCCGTTGACGGGCACTGGAACGACGGCAGGAAGGTCGGGCAGTTCGCCTCGCACAAAGACGGCGTCGACGACGTGAAGTTCGTCCGGGCGATGCTCGACTGGGCGCAGAAGAACTACGCGATCGACCCCAAACGGATCTACGCGACGGGCGCGTCAAACGGGGCCTTCATGAGTCACTGCCTCGCCAACGCGATGGCCGACCGCTTCGCCGCCTTCGCGCCGGTCATCGGCGGGATGGCGCCGTCGGTCGCGGAGAACTTCCGCCCGCCGGGGCGGGCGTCGATGCTCATCATGAACGGCACGGCCGACAAGCTCGTGCCCTACCACGGCGGGCGAATTCAGACGCGGGGCGATCGGGGTTCGCTGGTCGACACCGACAAGGCCGTCCAGCTCTGGGTCGCCCACAACGGCTGCACCAGGGCGCCGAAGGTGGAGACGCTTCCCGACGCCGATCCGAAGGACGGCGCTCGCGTGGAGAGGCGAATCTACGCGGAAGGAAAGGCCGGCACGGAGGTGCACCTGTACGTGCTGAAAGGCGGCGGGCACCACTGGCCCGGACAGCGTGAATCCGGCGCCATGCGTCTCCCGGCCGTCCGGCGGGCCTACGACCGCATCGCCGGTCCCCCCTGCAACGACATCGACGCGACCAGGATCGTCTGGAACTTCTTCAAGACGCACCCGAAGAAGTAACTCCCGTCACGTCAGCCGCCGCACGTGGACGTACCGCATACCGACCTTCTTGCCCGCGACGGCCACCCAGGCTTCGAGCTTGCCGTCGCCCGCGGGCACGTCGGCCGGTCCGAGCGTTACGCTTCCTGCTCCGCTCTCCACGCTCGCGCCGAGCATGACCTTGCCCAGCCGCAGGAAAACGTCCGCTCTCTGAGTGACCTTCGTGAAGTCCAGGCGGAACTCGAACCGTCCCGCCTTGGCGACATGAATCAGCCAATGCCCCAGGTTGCCCGGGGCATAGCTGTCCGCCCCGCGCCAGTCCTGCGGCGTGAGGATCGTGGGGTTCTCGTACTTCGCCCCCACGTGAATGCGCGGCGGCGCGTAGCCTCGCGTCGAGCCCACATCCTTGAACCAGGCTTCGTACTGCCTGCGGAGCTGGGCGAGGACCGCGGGCTTCTCGGAGGCGATGTTCCTCTTCTCGCCCGGGTCCGCGAGCAGATCGTAGAGTTCGAGCTTGGGCTTGGCGGGCGCGCCGCCTTTCTTGCCCCGTGGCCGGACGACGCGCGGGCTGACCATCTTGTACTGATGGTTCCTCGCGGCGCAAGCGCGGTAGAGTTCCGGCACATCCCCGCGATGCCATTGGAAGAACAGCGTCCGGTTTGGCCACTCGACGTTCTCGCCCAGCAGCAGGGGCATCAGGCTCACGCCGTCCAGGCGCAGTTCGGGGTCCTTCTCCGCCCCGCAGGCGTCCAGCAGCGTCGGGGTGATGTCGATGTGGGCCGCGATGGTCGGCACGTCCCGCCCGGCCGTCAGCTTGCCCGGCCAGCGGAGGAAACACGGCACGCGGATGCCGCCCTCGTAGACGTTGCCCTTGCCGCCGCGCAGGTTCGCGTTGTACCGCGCCGACTTGCCCATCGCCGGGCCGTTGTCCGTCAGGAAGATGACGATCGTGTCCTGCTCCAGCTTCAACTCCTTCAACGTGCGGAGGAGCTTGCCGACATTCTCGTCGATGTTCTCGACCATACCGTACACGCGGGCGACCGACTCGTTGACGCCCTTGCTCAGGTAGGGCTTGTAGTATTTCTCCGCGACGGTCAGCGGACCGTGCGGGGCGTTGGTCGGCAGGTAGACGAACCACGGGCGGTCGCGATTGGCCTCAATGAAGCGGATGGCGGCATCGGCGAAGATGTCCGTGCAGTACCCCTTCGCCTTCACCGCCTTGCCATTGAAGGCGAAG
>CAZEJA010000403.1:0-3136 GCA_964512215.1 uncultured Planctomycetaceae bacterium | reverse complement strand
CGCCTGGCAGATCCGCTTCATCGCTGCTGCGGCGTCGACGTCGCCCACCACGCAGAAGACCATGTTCTGCGGCGTGTACATCTTCCGGTGGTAGGCCAGCACGTCGTCCAGCGTGACCGCCCGCAGCGCCGCGGCGTGCCCGATGATCGGCAGCGACGCGGGATGCGTGCCGAAGAGGTTCGACCCGTGCATGTCCCACATCTGCTGGCCGGGGTCGTCGCGGTCCTTCTCCATCTCGCGCTGGACCACGCCGTGTTCCCGCTCGAAGTCCGCCTGCGTGATGTTCGGGTTCGCCATCCAGTCGGCGATCAGGTCGATGCAGTCGTTGGTCTTGCTCGCGGCGGCGGAGATGTAGTAGCACGTCACGTCCAGCGACGTGTAGGCGTTGGATTGCCCGCCGATGGCGTCGACGCGGTCGCCGCGCTCGCCGACGGGCTTGTCGGCGGCCTGCCCGTCGTGGGAGGCGTTCTTGGCTACGAGGTGCTCCAGCAGATGGCTGAGTCCGCAGCCCGCCCAGCGGCCTTCATAGATCGATCCGGCCCGCACGTACGCCCGCACGCAGACCACCGGCGCGGTGCGGACGGGCTTGACGATGACGGTCAGGCCGTTGGCGAGCTTCACGACGGTCAGCCCCTTGCCCGCCTCGATGCGCTCGGCGACCTTCATCGGCGCCGCGGGAGCAGTGGTGGGGGGCGCGGCCGCGGCGGCGGCTGTCAAGACAAGGGCGGTCGACAGGCAGGTGAGTATCCGGGTCACGGGGTGGCTCCTCGGCAGGGGGGTCAGGCGTCCGACCGCACGCGGGATTCCACCTCGTCCAGGTACGCCAGCGTGCGGTCCAGTTCGCTGCGCAGGTGGCGGACGCGGAGCAGGCTCTTGACGCGGGTGACCAGTTCCAGGCGGTTGACGGGCTTGGAGATGAAGTCGTCCGTCCCGCATTCGACGCCCCGCTCGATGTCGCCCAGTTCGTGCAGCGCGGTGACCATGATGATGGGAATGTCGCGCGTGGAGGGGTCGGCCTTCAGCTTGCGGCAGACCTCGAACCCGCTCATCCGCGGCATCATGATGTCCAGCAGGATCAGGTCGGGGATGCTCTGGGCGACCTTCTCCAGCGCCTCGGCGCCCTCGGCGGCCGTCACGATGCCGCAGCCCAATTCCTCCAGGTAGGCCACCACCAGTTCCAGGTTCTGGACGTTGTCGTCCACGACCAGCACGGAGCTGGCGGCGATCCGTTCGGCGTCGCTCAGATCGTCCGCGGGGCGTTCGGGTGTTTCCGACATCCGGGAATCTCCTCTTCGTCAGGCAGCACGTGTCGCCGTACTCGGCGCGAAGCTGCAGACTATCGCCCCCCGGGGCGAAATGCAAGAGCCCACGCTCGGGGCAACTTGCGTGGGCGACCCGCCCCGCAGTACCATGCCTCCCATGGCCAAGCTGTTCGAAGATGCCGATGAACCCGCCGTCTCTCCCGATGCGGGCGCCCGCGTCGTGGGGGTGGCCGTCGGGGCGAACGTGTGGGGGACGTTCGACTACCTCTGGCCGGACGCGCTGGGCGAGCCCGTGGTCGGACAGCGCGTCCACGTGCCGTTCGGGCGGGGCAATCGCAAGCGGGCGGGCTTCGTGATCGACACGCTGCGGCGCCCGGGGCCGCGAAAGCTCAAGGCCGTCACCGATCTCGTCGACGAGGCGCCGCAACTGGATGATCCGCTCTGGAAGCTCGGCGAGTGGATGGCCGGCTACTACATGACGCCGCTGGGTATGGCGCTGGGGGCGATGGTGCCGTCGGCGGTCGGGAAGTTCAAGAGCCGCACGGAGACGGTCGTGTACGGCCTGGCCGAACCGGCGGACTGGCCGACGTCGCTGGGCGCCCGCCAGCGCCGCCTGCTGGACGAACTGCACGAGGCCCGCAAGCAGGGCGTCGAGCCGCTGGAGCTGGCGGCGCTGCTGCACCACAGCGGCGCGTCGCGCGATACGTTCCGCCGCCTCGTGCAGCGGAAGCTCGTCCGCAGCGAACACCGCCCGATTCGCCTGCCGGAACTGTCCGACGAGGCGGGCGCCGATCCGTTCGAATTGAACGAGGACCAGAAGCAGGTGCTGGCCGCCTTCGAGGGCAAGCTCGGGGCGGGCTTCTCCGCAACGCTGCTGTACGGCGTGACCGGCAGCGGCAAGACGGAGGTCTATGTCCGGGCGATCCGCCAGGTCGTGGCCGCCGGAGGCCAGGCGATCGTGCTCGTGCCGGAGATCGCCTTGGCGACGCAGACTCTTCAGCGTCTCCTGGAGCGTCTGCCCCGGGTGGCCGTGCTGCACAGCGGGCTGTCGGATTCGCAGCGGGCGTTCTACTACGAGCAGATCCGCGACGGGCACGCCGCGGTCGTGGTGGGCCCGAGGAGCGCGGTGTTCGCCCCCGCGCGGAAGCTGGGGCTGATCGTCGTCGATGAAGAGCACGAGTCGTCCTACAAGCAGGACACTGCCCCGCGCTATCACGGGCGCGACGTCGCGGTCAAACGAGCGTCGCTGGCGGACGTGCCGATCCTGCTGGGCTCAGCCACGCCGTCGCTGGAGTCGCTGGCCAATGCGCGGGCGGGGCGGTACGACCTGCTTCGCCTGCCGCGGCGAGTGCGCGGGCTGCCCATGCCGAAACTCCACATCGTTCACCTTCGCAAGGAACTCACGGGCTCCCGCGGCGGGCGGATCGAACTGATCGGCGCGACATTGACGAACCGAATGGCCGGCGCGCTGGACCGCGGCGAGCAGATCATCCTGCTGATGAACCGCCGCGGCTACGCAAGCTACGTCTTCTGCCCGTCGTGCGAGTGGGAACTGACGTGCGGAAGCTGCACGCGGGCGATGGTGTTCCACCAGGCGACGCAGACCGTGATGTGCCATTACTGCCAGCACACCTCGTCGCTGCCCGAGCGATGCTCCGCCTGCGGGGGCAAGCTGCTGCTGTTCGGCATGGGGATTCAGCGCATCGAGGGCGAACTCGCACGCAAGTTCCCCGCCGCCCGCGTCGCGCGGATGGACAGCGACACGATGACGTCGGCGGCGCAGTTCCGGAAGGTCTTCGACGCGTTCTCCGCGGGCGAACTGGACGTGCTGCTGGGCACGCAGATGGTGGGCAAGGGCCTGGATTTTCCGCGCG
>CAZEJA010000402.1:0-3137 GCA_964512215.1 uncultured Planctomycetaceae bacterium | reverse complement strand
GCGGCGGCAAATCGCAGGGGCGGTGGTGATGATCGGGTCGAGCTTCCGGCGGGGGGGGCGGCTGATCTACGTGGGGGCGGGCACGAGCGGGCGCCTGGGCGTGCTCGACGCGGCGGAGTGCCCGCCGACGTTCGGAACGCCGCCGCGGATGGTGCAGTGGATCATCGCGGGCGGGCGTCGCGCGCTGGTGCGGGCGGTCGAAGGCGCCGAGGACATCGCCGAAGATGGGGCGGTTGCCATCGACGCGAAGAAGGTTGACGAGCGGGACACGGTCGTCGGCATCGCGGCGTGCGGCCTGACGCCGTTCGTGCTGGGGGCGATCAAGCGGGCGAAGCAGATCGGTGCGGCCACGGCGTTCATCACCTGCTCGCCGCAGGCCCGCAAGCACATTCCGGCGGATGTCATCATCAACCCCGTGGTCGGTCCGGAGGTGGTGACGGGCTCGACGCGGATGAAGGCGGGCACGGCCACCAAGCTGGTGCTCAACACGCTGACGACGGCGGCGATGATCCGGATCGGGAAGGTGTACGGCAACCTGATGGTCGACCTGACCGCAACGAACGCCAAGCTGCACGACCGCTCCGAACGGATCGTGATGGAACTGACCGGCCGATCGCGCCGCAGCGCCCGCAAGCTCCTCGCCGACGCCGGCGGCCGAGTCAAGACGGCACTGGCGATGCACCTGGGCGACGTCGACTGCGCCGAAGCCACGCGCCGGCTTGCCGAAGCGGACGGTTCTCTGCGAGACGCCATGGACGGGTAGAGCGGGTGTCGAACAGGGATGGAGGGGATCTACAGGCCGTTGCCGCAGGACTCGCGCACAACCAGCTTCAGGTCGATCAGGATGTCCCGGGCGGGCAGGCTGCGGTTCTCCAGGCGCTGGACCATGGCGCCGACCGCCGCGGCGCCGATCTCCCGACAAGGCTGGTGGAGGGTCGTGAGGGGAACGGACAGGAGTTGGGCGTACTTCACGTCGTCGAGTCCCATCACGCGAATGTCCTGCGGCACGCGGACGTCCAGTCGAATCAGGCTGCGCATCAGGTTGGCCGCGGTGATGTCATTGGCGCATACGATCGCTTCGGGATGTTGATCGGCGATGGTCCGGACGTAATCGAGGTCGGCTGGGGCGCCGCGGTGAACCCACGCATCCTCCGGGGCGATCCCGTGGGACGTGAGCGCATACCGGTAGCCGGCGATTCGGGCGTCCACCGTCGGGGCCGACAGCGGCCGGCCGACGTAGTCGACACGGCGACAGCCGAGCTGCAGCATGTGCTCCGCCTGCACGCAGCCGGCGCGGAAGTTGTCGATTCCCACCAGGTCGAACTTGCTGCGGCGCGGGAACTGCGCCACGTCGCGGTCCAGCAGGATCACCGCGATGCCCGCACGGTCGAAGGCGTCCGCGATGTCGCGGTTGACGCGGTTCATCTCCGGCGTCAGTTCGAGCGGCGCGAAGAAGACGCCGGCGACCCGCTGATCGATATAGCGCCGGCAGAGCGTCTCGGCCTGCTGTTCCTGGTCGGTCGTGTCGCTCGGCGAGGAATCGCCCCACAGGAGGCTGAAGTTGTGCTTCTGGCATGACCGGGCGATCTCGCCGCAGACGGGCTCGAAGATTTCGGTCTCGCCGAGCCCGGGGATCAGCAGGCCGACCAGGTTGGACTCCGCCCGTCCGGGGACGCGAACGTAGGAGCCGGAGCCCGCCCGTCGTTCGACGAGGCCGGCCTGTTCGAGGTCCCGCATGGCCCGGGCGGCCGTCGGGCGGGACGTGCCAAATCGCCGCATCAGTTGGGCGTCGGTGGGCAGCTTCTCGCCCGCGGCGTATTGACCATCGACGATGGCCTGGTGGATGTGCTCGAAGATCTGTCGGTGTTTCGGTTTACGCATCTTCTTATCCAAAAATGCCTTATGCCAGATATGACCGGGAAGACCTCATCCAAAGACCGGCCAGCCGCTTCGGACAACGCAGGGCACAGACAAGATGATAATACAGGTTTTGTATCACCATGTCAAGATATGGCTTGAATGTTATAACATAATTCTGTACGGTCAGAGCACACGGTTGGGCGAATCCGCGCTGCGACGGATTCGCATCAGACCGGAACGGATGGTGGGAGCAGCCAGGGCCCATCGCTCCACTGCGTGGCCTCCCGCTCTGTTGCTTGCCATGCCCGCATCCGTCGACGATGATACGGGTCGCAGGCGCCGGCCGGCGGAACCACATGCGTGGCAACCCACAAGGAGACCGATCATGAAGCGTACTCTCACCGCGACTCTCTCGATGGTCCTGGTGCTCGGCGTGCTGGCCGGGTGTGACAAGTAGGCCGACCCCGACTCGTCCGGCGGGGCGCCCGCGAAGGCGGGGACGATCGGCGTGTCGGTGCTGACGATGAACAACCCGTTCTTCAAGGAGATCGCCGACAGCATGGCGGTCGAGGCGGGCAAGCACGGCTTCGACGTGGTGACGGTCAGCGGCGACTTCGACGTCGCCAAGCAGCAGACCCAGGTGCGGGACTTCATCGTCAGGAAGGTCGCAGCCATCGTGCTGTGTCCGTGCGACTCGATGGCCATTGCCCCGGTGATCCAGGACGCCGAGAAGGCGGGCATTCCCGTGTTCACGGCGGACATCGCCTGCATGGACCCGAGCGCCAAGGTCGTCTCGCACGTCGCGACGGACAACTTCCTGGGCGGCAAGATGGCGGCCGAGGCGATGGTCGAAGCGCTGGGCGGCCGGGGCAAGGTGGCCATCCTGGACCATCCCGAGGTCGAGTCGGTCATCCTGCGGACCAAGGGCTTCCAGGAGAAGCTGGCCGAGCTGAACAAGCAGGAAGACGTGGACGTGAAGGTCGTCACGATCCTTCCGGGCGGGGGGGACAAGTCCAAGAGCCTCAAGGCTGCCCAGGACATCATCACGAGGTTCCCCGACCTCGACGGCATCTTCGCGATCAACGATCCCAGCGCGCTGGGCGCCCGCGCGGCGCTGGAGGGCGCCGGCAAGGCCGGGCAGGTGAAGATCGTCGGCTTCGACGGGCAGCCGGAAGGCAAGCTGGCGATCAAGGAGGGCAAGATCTACGCCGACCCCATCCAGTTCCCGCGTCAGATCGGCGCCCAGACGGTCAAGCTGATCGTCAAGTACCTCAACG
>CAZEJA010000401.1:0-3138 GCA_964512215.1 uncultured Planctomycetaceae bacterium | reverse complement strand
CTCCGTGCCCAACTCCGCGAAGGCGTCCGCCCCGTTGACGAGGATCCAGGGCAGCAGCGAGTACGTCTCGACGTTGTTGACCAGCGTGGGCTTGTTCCACAGCCCGCGGTGGGAGGGATACGGCGGGCGGAAGCGCGGCATGCCGCGCCGCCCCTCGATCGACGCCAGCAGCGCCGTCTCCTCGCCGCAGACGAACGCGCCGGCACCTTCCATGATCCGCAGGTCCAGCGAGAAGCCGCTGCCCAGAATGTTCTCGCCCAGGTAGCCCTGCTCGCGGCAGACGCGCAGCGCCTCGCGGACGCGGTGCACCGCCAGCGGGTACTCGGCGCGGATGTAGAAGTAGCCCCGCGACGCGCCCACCGCGTAGGCGGCCGTGATGATGCCCTCGATCACGCGGAACGGGTACGACTCCAGCAGCATGCGGTCCATGAACGCGCCGGGGTCGCCCTCGTCGCAGTTGCAGACGATGTATTTCTCGTCGCCGGCGGCCTCGCGGACGTGCGACCACTTGACACCGGTGGGGAATCCCGCGCCGCCGCGACCGCGGAGACCGCTGCCCTGCACCTGTTCGATAATCTGCTCGGGCGACATTCCGCTCAGGGCGTTCTGCAACGCGACGAAGCCGCCGCGCCGCCGATGCTCCTCGACGTCGAGCGGGTCGATCACGCCGCAGTGCTCAGTCGCGAGGTGCTTCTGGCGGCCGAGGAACTCGACGATCGGTTCGTCGCGGGTGTGGATCGCGTAGCGCGACACGGACGGCCAGGCGTCGTCGGTCAGCAGCTTGTCCAGCCCGCGCGAGACAGCCAACTCCGCGCGCTTGATCAGGCTCTTCGGGCGGAAGTGGCGCTGGACGATCGCACGCACGTCCTCGGCCTGGACTTCGGCGTACAACGCCGACGGCTGATCCGGCTTGACGATTTCCACGAGCGGCGTCTGGTGACACATGCCCACGCAGCCGACGCGCTTGATCGACGCGTCGGCGCCGACCTCCTCCAGCGCCCGGACCAGTTCCTCCCGCACCCGGCCGCTGCCCCGCGCGATGCAGCACGAGCCCAGCCCCACGCGGACTTCCGCCTGCCCCGCGCGGACTTCGGAGCCGAGTTCCTTGCGGGGCGTGCCGCCGCCGCGCTTCTGCAGCTCCAGGAAATCGGTCAGCATCTTCCCGATAGTGTCGGGCTTGAGGTGCCCGTAGACGACGTCGTCGATCTGCACCACGGGCGCCAGCGTGCAGCAGCCCAGGCAGGCGATCTTCTCGAGCGTGAACAGCCCGTCCGGGTCGGTGTCGTCGCCGTCGGGGATCTGCAGGTACGTTCGCAGGGCGTCCGAGATTCGCCCCGCGCCCTTGATGTGACAGGCCGTGCCGTGACAGACCTTCACGATGTGCTTGCCCACCGGGCGGTGGCGGAACTGGTCGTAGAACGTCGAGACACCCGCCAGTTCGGCCGGCGTGATCTCGGAGTCCTCGCACACTTTCCGCAGGGCCTCCTCGGGCAGGTAGCGGTAGTGCTCCTGGATCGCCTGGAGGATGGCGATGACGTTCTCGCGCTTCCGCCCGACGCGGTCGAGCATCTCATCGACGAATGTCAGGTCCGTTTCGGTCATGGTTGTTACTGCGGCGGGTTCCCGATGCAATACAGGTGCTTGTGTGCGCGGATGTACACCCGCCCGTCCACGAAGGCGGGGCAGGTGTCGCACTTCTCGCCGAGCGAAGCCCGGCCGACTTCCTCAAATTTCGCCCCGGCCGAGATCATTCGCACCTGGCCCTTGACGCCGATCAGCCACACCGTCTCGCCCACGAGACTGGGCGAGGTGTTCATCTCAATTCGCAGATCGTGCGTCCACAGCTTGGTCCCGTCGGCGACGTTGTAGCACGTGATCTCGCCGCCCGTGGTCGCGAGGAACACCTGTTTGCCGTTGCTGACGGGCGAGCAGATGTCCGACAGCCCGTCCTCGCCGCGCCAGGCGATGTGCGTTTCCGTGACGTCGCCTTTCCCGTCGGGGCGAATGGCGGCGATCATCGAATCGACGTTCATCGCCAGCACGAATCCTCCCGCGAAGATCGCGGACGGCGCGCCGTCGCCTTCGAGGCAGTCCGCCCGCCACAGTTCCTTGCCGTCCGCGGGGTTGTACGCGATCACCCACGGGTTCGCACACGTGATGATCTGCCTGCCCGCCGGCGTGTCGATGACGATGGGCGTCGTCCAGGAACTCATGATCTTGCGGGTCACTTCCCAGACCGTCTTGCCCGTCTTGACGTCCAGCGCGTAGAGCTTCGAGCGGTCGTCGTCATCGTAGCCCTGGTCGATCTGCACGAGCACGCGCCCGTCGTCCAGCGCCAGCGATGCGGCGTGCCCATACTCGTTGTCCGGGTAGCCCAGCTTCCGCAGCCAGAGCTGCCTGCCCTTCATGTCGAAGCACGCGACGTTGCCGGTGGCGAAGCTCGCGCAGACGTGCTCGCCGTCGGTGACGGGCGTCGGGGCGGCGTGTCCGGTGTCATCCATGGGCTCGGGGATGTCGGAGCCCTCGGGCGGCTTGGCGCCTTCGACGACCTTCTTCCACAGCAGGCGCCCGTCCAGGGCGTCGAAGCAGTACAGCTCCGAGCGGTGGGGGCTGGCGCCGGTGACGAAGACGCGATCGTTCCAGACGATCGGCGAACTCTTGCCCGGAAGGGCGACGGGGCTCTTCCAGAGGACGCCCTTCCCTGAGGGACCGTCGAACGTTTCGGGGTAGTTCGTATAGGCCGAGACGCCCAGTCCGCCCGGGCCGCGGAAGCGCGGCCAGACTCCCTCGGCCTCCCCGCGGGGAGTGACCGACTTGCGGCCCATCATCGGCAAGACGGTCGCCGCGCCGCCCATGACGATCGCCAGCGCCGCCACCGCCCAGCGGCCGAGCGTCTTGGCACGCTTGTCGGCGTCCTCGTCCGTGCGGGGTTGGGGCATGGGGAGCTTGGTTCGGCAGGTGGCGGCCGTCTTCAGGGCCGCCGCAAGCACGACCAGCCCCGCCAGCAGCAGGTACGCCCCGACGGTCAGGCGGCGGACGTGCAGGAAGTACTCCTGTCGTAACTCCAGGTCCACAGTGCGGATGCGCGTCTTGATCTCCTCGTTCCGCCCGTCCGTCTGCAGGGCGGCCTTCATCTCG